>NZ_JBIWKI010000012.1:196926-235396 GCF_044765565.1 Streptomyces sp. NPDC102437
GACGATGCTGGCCGACCCGAGCATGGGTGGGCCGGGCCCGCTTCGGCCGCCCGCACCTCCCGGTCCGCCCGGGGCGCCGGGTGCTCATGGCGCCCCTGGTGCGCCGCTGCCTCCCGGTCCGCCCGGTGCTCCCGGTGCTCCGGTGCCGCCTCCGCCGCCTGGTTCGACGCCTCCGCCCGGTGGTGGGGTGCACCATGCCGCGACGATGCTGGCCGACCCGAGCATGGGTGGCCCCGGCGCGCCCCGGCCTCCGGGCCCGCCCGGCCCTCCCGGTCCGCCCGGAGCGCCGCAGGGCGGGGCCCCCGGCCCCGTACCGCCGAATCCGCACACCCCGCCGCCCCCGGCGTACGGGTACCCGCAGGCGCCGACCGGTCAGCCGACCGTCGGGCCCGGCTACCAGGCAGTGCTGCGCTACCGCGCGCCCGACGGCAGCGAGCAGCAGCTGATCCGGCGTTCGGCGCCCGGTACCCCGCACCCCGAGTGGCAGATGCTGCACGAGCTGCGGGCGATGAACGTGCCGCCGCAGCAGGTCATCGAGCTCCACACCGAGCTGGAGTCCTGTGAGCTGCCCGGTGGCTACTGCGCGCGGATGATCCGTGAGACCTGGCCGCAGGTGCGGATCACCAGCGTCGCTCCGTACGGCACCGATCACGCCAGCCGTCAGCAGGGCATGCAGCATTTGCTCACCCACCAGGGCGAACTGCACCAGGTGGCGGACGGACCGGCCCGTCCGGCGCCGGTGCGGGCGCCGCTGCCGCAGATGCCGCCCGCGATGGCGGCGCCGCCGGAGGCCATCGCGGACGAGCTGCTGCAGACCTTCGGGCCGCAGGGCATCTGCCGCTTCGACCAGCGGGCAGTCTCCCGCCAGGGTGTGCCCGAGACCGTCGCGCGCACGCTGGTGTGGGCGGGGCTGCCCGCCGACTTCGGGCCGTTCTTCTGGGCGCAGCCCGGTCAGCCGGTGGTGCCCACGCTCGCCGAGCTCGCCGCGCAGCGTCAGGTGCAGGCCGCCCCCGACGCGGGGTCGTACCTCGTCATGGGGTCCGACTTCGGGCGGGCGATCTGTGTCCAGTACGGGACCGCGAACATCGTGGCCGTGCCGGTCGAGGCGGGGCCGGGCGGTCAGTCGGTGGCGCCGCAGTTCGTGAACACGGGGCTGCCGGAGTTCCAGCGTTCGATGGCGCTGCTCGGCCGGATGTGGCGGCTGCGCTTCGGGCTCAACCCGGAGCAGGCGGGCCGCTGGACGGTCGACTTCCAGGCCCAGCTGGTGGCGCTGGACGCGGCGGCGCTGGCGTCGCCGGAGAGCTGGTGGTCCGTACTGCTCGAACAGATGTGGGACGGGCTGATCTGATCCGGCAGGCACGCGGCAGCGCCCGGTCACCGAGCTTGAGTTCTAGTGGTCGTCGCAACACCCCAGCTCAGGGGATGCGATGGACTTCACGATTCGAGAGGACCGGGGGCCTCAGGGGCGCCGTCCTCTGACGCGTGAGCGGGAGGCATACTCCCAGCTCATGCGTCAGGGGTATAGCAACAAGGAAGCCTGCCGGCTCATCGGTATCAACCTGCGGACCGGCAGGAGATGGCGGAACGGCTGGCACACGCCGAACAGCGGGAAGCCGAAGCCTCCGATCCATCACGTGGAGGCTCCGGCTTCCGGCGTTTCCCGGTACCTGCGCGAGGAAGACCGCATTCACATCGCCGACCGGCTGCGGGAGAAGGCGTCGATCCGCACGATCGCCGCCGAGCTGGGCCGCAGCCCCTCCACGATCAGCCGGGAGATACGCCGCAACGGCGCCATGTGGCGGGGCAACCAGTGGACCTACCGGCCTCATGCCGCCCACAGCCGCGCGGAGGCCCGCAGGCCCCGCCCCAAGACTGGGAAGATCGGCCAGAACCCCGAGCTGCGGGACTTCATCCAGGACCACCTCGAACGCCGTTGGAGCCCCGAGCAGATCTGCCACGCTCTACGCAGGCAGTTCCCCGACCGGCCGGAGATGCACGTGGTCCACGAGACGATCTACCAGGCCCTCTACGTTCAAGGCCGCGGCGAACTCCGCCGCGAGCTGACCCGGGCCCTGCGGACCGGCCGGGCCCGGCGCCGGCCCCACCGCCAGTCCTACAAGCGTCAGCCCCGCAACATCCCGAACATGGTGATGGTCAGCGACCGGCCTGCCGAAGCCGCCGACCGGGCCGTCCCCGGCCACTGGGAGGGCGACCTCATCATCGGCAAGGACGGCAAGTCCGCGATCGGCACGCTCGTCGAGCGCACCACCCGCTACGTGATGCTCGCGCACCTGCCCATCGATCACAGCGCGGCCAGCACACGCGACGCCCTGGTCGAGACGGTGAAGATCCTCCCGCCTCACCTTCGGCGTTCCCTGACCTGGGACCAGGGCTCGGAGATGGCTGCCCACCAGACGTTCACCATGGCCACGGACATCCCGGTCTACTTCTGCAACCCGGCCAGCCCCTGGCAGCGCGGCTCGAACGAGAACACGAACGGCCTGCTGCGGCAGTACTTCCCCAAGGGAACCGACCTGTCCCGACACACCCGTGAGCACCTCGACGTGGTCGCTGCCGAGCTCAACAGCCGCCCACGCAAGACGCTCGGCTGGGAAACCCCAGCCGAGCGTCTGTCTAAACTGCTCGCCACCACACGTCAGTGATCACGTGTTGCGACGACCCCTCGAATTCGCCGAGAGGGGCCGGGCGCCGTGCCATGTGTTGTCCGTGGTGCCTGTGATGCCTGTCGCTTCCGTCCGGAATGCAGCTGATCGATTCCGACTTCTGTGTCAATTGCCGCATCCTTGACGTATTGCTGGTGGTCGGTGAGTCGGAAAGAGGCTTCAAGGATGAGTTCTGCACCGGTGTCCGCGCACGGCTTCGTCGGCGTACGGGGACGTGGCTACCGTCCGGAGCAGGTGGACCGCGCGGTGGCCGGTCTGTCGGCGGAGCGGGACGCGGCGCTGGACGAGGTGTCCCGGCTGACGGCGCTGGTGGAGGAGTTGTCGGCGGAATCGGTCCGGCTGAGTGAGGTCGTCGCCGGGCTCGCCCCGCAGAACTACGAATCGCTGGGTGAGCGCGCCCAGCAGATCCTGGCCCTGGCCAAGAGCGAGGCGGAGTCCTTGCGGGGCGCCGCCCAGGAGGCGGCGCAGGCGCTGCGGGACGCGGCGGACGAGGCGGGCCGGGGGCTGAGGGCCTCGGCCCGGGCGGACGCCGAGGCGATGCGGGCGGCGGCGGTGACCCACGCCGACGAGGCGCTGGCCGCGGCGAAGGGTGCGGCCGACGAGGCCGTCGCTGGGGCCCGCGAGGAGGCTGCGGAGGTCCGGGAGCGGGCGCAGGCCATGATGGCGGAGACGGGCCGCCGTACCGAGAGCGTTCTCGCGCACCAGGAGCAGGAGCACTCCGAGCGGTGGCAGGCGGCCGAGCTCGAACTGGCCGGGGCCGAGGCCGCGCAGGCGGCGCACCACGACGAGCTGACCCAGCAGGCGGAGGCCCGCCTGGAGGAGGCGCGACGGGCGCTCGCGGAGACGGAGGAGGCCGCCCGGCACGGTCAGGAGGACGCCGAGGCGCGGGCCGCGGAGCTGATCGCGGCGGCCAGGGTCAGCGAGGAGCGGGTGGTCCGGGAGACGGAGCGGATCGTGCGGGAGCACGAGGAGGGCCGCGACGAGGTGCAGGCGCACATGGCGCACGTACGCAATTCGCTCGCGGCGCTCACCGGACGGGTGGCACCGGCGGAGGACTGAACCGGCCGATCCCTCTCCCAAGTCCCGTGCCTGGCCGAGGAATTGTCGTGCGTTCGTTCGGGCTGGGCTAATCTGGCGCCATGCACGGGGGAGCTGAAGAAGTGTCACGTCTGCAGGGCAGCGGGGCCACGCCGACGGAGCCGGGCGACCCTCGGCGGATCGGCGCTTTCCGGCTGCTCGGCATCCTCGGTACCGGCGGTATGGGCCGGGTCTACCTCGGTACCGCGGCGGGGCGGTACGCGGCGGTCAAGCAGGTGTTGCCGGTACTGGCCGCGGACAAGGACTTCCTGTCCCACTTCGGGCACGAACTCGACAATCTCGCCAAGCTGCCGTCCGGGGTCAGCGCCCGGTTGCTGGCCAGTGACCGTACGGCGCAGCCTCCGTGGTTCGCCACGGAGTACATCCCCGGCGTCACCCTGAGCGACGCGCTGCGGCTGAACGAGGGCCCGTTGCCCGCGGACAGTCTTTGGCGGCTGCTGCGCGACGGGGCGGGCGGTCTGCGCGCGGTGCACGCGGCCGGGATGGTGCACCGGGACCTGAAGCCGTCCAACGTCATGCTGACGCTCGACGGTGTGACCCTGATCGACTTCGGGGTGGCCAGGGCGGCCGACCAGTCCAGGGTGACCAGGACCGGGATGGTCATCGGGACCCCCGCCTACATGGCCCCCGAGCAGGCCATGGCCGAACGGGATCTGACCGGTGCGGCGGATGTGTTCGCGCTGGCCGGTCTGTTGCTGTTCGCGGCGAACTGCCGCCCGCCGTTCGGTGACGGGTCGGGGCCGGGCCTCTTCTACCGCATCGTGCACACCGAACCCGACCTCGGGCGGCTGCCGGACCTCGATCCGGACCTGGCCGCCGTGGTCGAGTCCTGTCTCGCCAAGGACGCCGCGGACCGGCCGACGGCCGCCGAGCTCTACGAGATCGCCGCCGCCCGGGTGCCCGCAGCGGTCACCGCCCTGTGGCCGCCGGCCGTCACCGACCGGATCACCGAGCGGGCGGCGTTCGCGGCGAGCCCGCCACCGCCCGAGGAGCCCGAGCCGGAGCCGCCCCAGGCGCCGGCCCCGGCCGTGGTGCCTGCCCTGCCTGACGTCCGGACGGCCGGCGCCGTCCCGGAGAAGCAGCGCAGTCGCCGCTCCCGGGTGCTGCTCATCGCGCTCCCCGTCGTGGTGGTGACGGGCACGACCCTGACCCTGGCGCTCGGGCCGTACCAGATCGGCGGTTCGCGCGGTACGGACTCCGGCGCCGCCACGCCTTCGGTCACCGCCGGGCCGTCGGGGCCCGGGGCGGACGGCGGTTCCGCGGATCCCGCGAAGTCGCCCTCCCGCTCGTCGAGCTCCAAGCCGGGATCCTCCGGCAAGCCGAAGGACGGCAAGGACGGTAAGGACGGAATGGGCGGGAGGGACGGAGCCGACGGCGCCGGTTCGGGCGGTTCGGGCGGTACGGATGGTTCGGGCGGTTCCGACGGGTCCGGTCCCTCGGGCGGCTCCGGTTCCGGCGGTTCCAACCCCACGGGCGGCTCCGGTTCGGGCTCAGGCTCCAGCAGTTCGGGCGGATCCAGCAGTTCCGGCGGCTCGGGCGGCGGACAGGTCCCGGCGCCCTCGGGCCAGTACTACCTCAAGAACGCGTCCAACAACCGGTGCGTGGGTGAGTCCGCCTCCACCTACGGCGGCTCCATGGTCATGAACTCGGTCTGCGGCGAGCCGGCGCACAACGGGGCCACCCTCTACTACAAGTGGACGTACAAACCCACTCCCGGCGGCAAGTTCAAGCTCGTCGGCCAGGGCACCGGCAACTGCCTCAGGCTGAACGGCCCCTCGGGGCTGTCCACCGAGGCCTGCAACTCCTCCGATTCCCAGGTCTGGCGGATCGGCACCAAGACATCGAGCGGCCACACCCTGGTGAACGTCGCCGAGGGTGTCTGCCTCCAGATGTTCAGCAGCATCGGCTTCCAGACGGCGGCGTGTGACGCCTCGGAGCCGGCCCAGCTGTGGCGCAACTCCTGACCGACCCCGACTACGCGCGCCTCTCCGCAGCCGCACGGAACCGCCGGAGCAACTGCTGGGCGGGCGCGCTGTCCGCGTCGAAACTGTGGAGTCCCTCCTGCCCGTCCGGGACGGCCGGTCCCCACAGCCGTACGCCGTGGCAGTGGAAGCAGAAGGCCAGCTGGAAGAGCAGACCGGTGGCACCGTGGACCCGGATGCCCCAGCCCGGGGAGAAGCAGCGGCGCATCTCCCCGTCCGGCAGGTCGCCGACCAGGGCCAGTACCTGATCGACCTGGGGCGCCTCCCACGGAGCGACCTCGTCGCCGGTCAGGTCCTCGGCGCCGAAATGCCTGATCGGATCGGTGATGCGGACGACCTCGATCAGTTCGGCCGTCTTGTGGATGATCGGGAGCAGCATGCGGACAGAATCGCCGACCTCGCGCGTGTGTGCCAGGGGGTACACACCTCCCTTCGAGATCCGAGATCCGGGAGCCGGGTTTCGAGCTTCGGGAAGGCCCTGTTCACTCCTTCGTGGGTACGGGGACGGGCTCGGGGCCGGGCCTTGAGCTTCGGGATTCGGGGGCCGGGATCCGGATGCCGGGATTCGAGCGGTGTCTTACAACCGGTAGGGAAATGAAGGTGGTTGGGAAAACCTCCCCACCCTCCCGGACCCGTCACGGCCAGCAAGTATGACTAGTCGTGACCGACTTGCGGCGTGGAGTCGCGACTGCTTACGGTGCCAAATGAACGACCCCGGCACAGTGTTAGCCGCACTGACCGGGGTCTGGCCCCAAGATCGATGATCCCGAAAGGCGATCCCGTGGTTGTTTCAAACCTTAGCCCTGCCCCGTGCACGTCCGCATCCTCGCGCGTCCACCCGAAGGCCAGGCCCGGCTACGGAAAGCGTTCCGTCCCGGCTCAACTCCAGCCCCACGAGGGTGATTTCGCACTATTGCCTGAACGTGAGCGGCACATCGCCGGTTACATCGACGCGCTGCCCGACGGTGCGGCGATGGACATCAAGTCGCTGGCCAGGAGCCAGCCGCTGTACGGGCAGATGGCCATCGGTAGCGCGTTACGGGCCCTGGGTGTGGCCGGTCATCTGCGGCATGTCCGGTGCCTGAGCGGCGAGAACGGCCAGGTCCGCTGGGTCACCCGCACCTTCTGGTCCCGCACGGCCCGCGACAACGAGTGGTGGAACGCCTTCCTGGCCGCCGAGGAGCGCGACCCCGCACCGCAGGAGGCTGCGGAAGCCGCAGCGGCCACCGCGCCCGAAGTACCCGCATCCGTGCCCGTACCGGCGCAGCCGCTCGTAACGACAGTGCCGCAGCAGCGCATCGCAGAGCCGGAGCCGGAGCCGGAGTCGGTCCCGGCGCCAGTGCCGTTGCCTGTGCCGCAGGCGACCGACGGTCGCCCCTCTCCCGCCTTCCTCGCCCTGGCCCGTCTCGGCCGTACCGACTCCCGCCTGGCCCTCTCGGCAGCGGACTGCGCGGCGCTGGAACAGATGGCGGCCGAGTGGTTCGCGCGTGGCGTGGACGCCGACTACCTGACGCACGCGCTCACCGCCGGGCTCCCCGCGTCCGTCGACTCGCCCTTCGGCTTCGTCCGCCGCCGCCTCCGCGACAAGCTCCCGCCCCGACTGCCCGCCTCCACCCCAGCTCCGCCGGGAACTCCCGCACGCCGTCTGATGGTCGAGTGCACCGAATGCGGCGCCCCCGGACGGCCCGAAGCATTCCGCGACGGCCTCTGCCGCCCCTGCCGCGAACCCGACCCGGCCTGACCCGCTGCGGTGACGGTTCGTCGGGCATCAACCGCTTGCACGTCGACCATGAACCCTGCCCGACAGGTTGGGCGCCGCGTTCACAGCCCGCCCCGACTGCTCCTGAGGTTCCGCAACGCGTTCTCGACGCTCAGCCGCTCGGCGGGCGTGAGCGCGCGAACCCACTCGGGCTCGGCCTCCCACTCGATACCGCCGCCGACCGGCCGCAACGCCCAGTACGGGCCGACGACCCCTCGGAACTCCCCGACCCGGTTGCTGTGACCGGCGTCCCTCACGAGGGCTCCGGGGGACGGGACTTGAGAGGGCTCATGGCGATTCACGGCAACGTTCTCTTCGGACACGTCAACTCCGCTCCGTAGCGATCCCACTACCAAGGGGATTCAGGGTGACCTAGAGTCGGAACCCGATCAGCCCCGCGCACCCTCGATCCGGAGTGCGCGGGGCTGTCGTACTGCCTGCCGACAGGGTGCCGTGGAGCGTGCGAGGGCCGGGCTCAGCGGCGTGCCGGTGGGGCGCCCGCCAGGATCCGGGGCTCCTCGCTCTGGTAGAGGCGGCGAGCCGCGGGGGCCGTGTGGCGGGGGAGGACCGTGCCCAGCCAGCCCGCCAGGAATCCGGCGGGGATGGAGACGAGCCCGGTGGTGGTGTACGGGAACCAGTTGAAGTCGTGGTCGGGGAAGACCGAGGTGGGGGAGCCGGAGACCAGGTTGGTTCCGGTGATCAGAACCAGGGTGGTGAGGGTGCCGACGACGAGGGTGCAGAGCAGTCCGGTGCGGGTGAAGCGTCGCCAGAACATGCTGTAGAGGAGCGCCGGGGCGAGCGCGGACGCGCCGACGCAGAACGAGAGCGTCGCCAGTGCCTGCACGTTCCAGTGCCTGGCCACGACCGCGAGAACGGTGGCGAGCAGTCCGACGACGATCGCCGAGGCCTGTGCCGTACGCATCTCGGACAGGCCGGCCAGCGGCTTGCGGTCGGGGTCGCGCACCCCGTGCAGGCCGTGCGCGAACAGGTCGTGGGCGAGGGAGTTGGCGCAGGCCAGGATCATTCCGGCGACGGAGGCGAGCAGGGTGAGGAAGATCGCCGTCGTCATCGTCGTGATGATCAGGGCCCCCAGCTGTGTACCGTTCGCGACCTCGCCGCTGATCTGGAGGATCGCGCTGTTCCCGGACGCCCCGGCACCGGTGATGACGTCGTGGTCGACGAGGGCCCCCGCGCCGAAGCCGATCACGACGAGCAGCAGGCAGATCGCGGCGACCACGGATATCGCCCAGGACATCGAGCGCCGGACGGCCTGTGTGGAGCGGGCGCTCGACATGCGCATGGCCACGTGCGGCAGGCAGGCGGCACCGAGCACCACGGTCAGTTCGGAGCTGACCATGTCGAGGCCGCTGCCCTTGAACTGGAGCCCCGAGCGCAGGTACTCGGCGCCCGCGCCGCTGCTCTGCCGGGCGGCCGAGAGCAGCGAGTCGGTGTTCCAGTCGAACCGGTTCATGATCATGACGGCGATGGTGAAGGAGGCCACGAAGAGGACCACGGTCTTCACGATCTGGATCAGCGAGGTGCCCTTCATGCCGCCGATCGCCGCGTAGCCGATCATCAGGGTGCCGAGCCCGATGATGGCGCCGGTGCGGAACCCGGAGGTGTCGAACCCGAGGATGAAGGCGAGGAGATCGCCGCTGCTGGCGAGCTGGACGACCATCATCGGGACGAGCGCGGCGAGGGTGACCGCGCAGGCGGTGATGCGGACCGCGCGGCCGGGGGCGCGGCGCACGAACACGTCGCCCATGGTGAACCCGCCCACGTTGCGCAGCGGTTCGGCGAGCAGGAACATCAGCAGGACGAGCGAGAGGGTGATGCTCAGGGCGAGGATCATCCCGTCGTAGCCGGTGAGGGCGATGATGCCGGTGGTGCCGAGCACCGTGGCCGCGGAGAGGTAGTCGCCCGCGAGGGCGAAGCCGCTCTGCATGGGCGAGAGCGAACGGGAGCCGGTGTAGAACTCGTCGACGTCGTCACGGTCCGGGCCGGTCATCACGCAGAGCAGCAGTGCCACGGTGCCCACGGCGAGGAAGGCCACCAGGGACATCGACTGCGCGGAGTTGTCGAATCCGTTCATCGGGCCGCTCCCGCTCTTCGCAGCCGGGCGGCGAGCGGATCGGCCGTGCGCCGGGCGGTCCGCTCGTACAGTGCGATGGCGAGCAGCGTCACGGGGAGCTGGCAGAGCCCCAGGGCCAGGCCGATGTTGAGGCCGCCGAACAGGGGCTGGTCCAGCAGGTCCTTGGCGTATCCGGAGAGCAGCAGGAAGACCACGAAGTAGCCGAGCGCGGTCAGCGCCGCGGTGCGCCGCAGGGCCCGGTACGAGGTGCGCAGCCGGCGCAGGTCGCTGTGGCGGCCGGGCGCGGGTGTGGGGGCGCCGGAGGCATCGGGGGCGTCGGGTGCGGTCTCGGAGCTCTGCCAGGGCAGCAGATAGTCGGCGTGTTGCTGGGGCGGCGGCCGATAGTGAGGGGACGGCTTCGGCAGCGGTCCGGGCCAGGAGGAGTGGGGGGCCGGGGGCGGGTTTCCGTGCGACATCGGGGTGCTGCTCCTTGCATGGCTCGGGTCCTGGGGCGGGCGGCAAGGCAGGAGTGCGGGTGCGTTCGGATGCGCGAACATTACTTGTGGGTACGGCAGTTGGGGAGAGGGTGGCCTGAATTACCCACGGTAATGGCTCAGTTGCGTGAGGCCGGGTGAACCGGAGGTGGCGGCCGGGCGGGAACGGGGCCTTCCGGCGAGGCCCTCGGTACACCGTTGGTCGGAGCCCCTGACACGGGTCTCCGCCCGGGGGCCGAGACCCCTAGGGGGAGCTCCTTAATTCTCGCCAGGGGCGGTTCCTCCCGGCGGAGGACGTTACGGCGGGGGCCGGTTCCTTAACGTTTTCCTACACAGCGACGTTTCCCCGGGGGCGAGGGAGGGTGGGGAAAACCCCGCCCGGGAACTGCGCTGGGCATCAGTGCGCCGGACCCGCTCCCGACACCAGACTCTGCAATGCGCGCCGACACAACCCTTACGATGACCGACATAGGAGATAAACCGTGACAACGGCTGTGACCATTCCCAGGCACGGGGACACCGGAGGGCTTACGGCCGTCGCCGCGCGGGCGCGGCAGGTCGTCAAGGCGTATGGGGCGGGCGAGACCCGGGTCGTCGCACTCGACCATGTCGACGTGGACATCGCCAGGGGGCAGTTCACCGCGATCATGGGGCCGTCCGGCTCCGGTAAGTCGACCCTGATGCACTGCCTGGCCGGCCTGGACACCGTGAGCTCGGGGCAGATCTACCTCGACGAGACCGAGATCACCGGGCTCAAGGACAAGAAGCTCACCCAGCTCCGCCGGGACCGGATCGGCTTCATCTTCCAGGCGTTCAACCTGCTCCCCACGCTCAACGCGCTGGAGAACATCACGCTGCCGATGGACATCGCGGGCCGCAGGCCCGACGCCGCCTGGCTGCGGCAGGTCGTGGAGACCGTCGGTCTCGCCGAGCGGCTGAAGCACCGGCCGACCGAGCTCTCCGGCGGCCAGCAGCAGCGCGTCGCGGTGGCCAGGGCGCTCGCCGCCCGCCCGGAGATCATCTTCGGCGACGAGCCCACCGGGAACCTGGACTCCCGGGCCGGAGCCGAGGTGCTGAGCTTCCTGCGCAGGTCGGTCGACGAGCTGGGCCAGACCATCGTCATGGTCACCCACGACCCGGTGGCCGCCTCCTACGCGGACCGGGTCCTCTACCTCGCCGACGGGCGCATCGTCGACGAGATGCACAGCCCGACGGCCGACCAGGTCCTCGACCGCATGAAGGACTTCGACTCGCGCGGGCGGACGTCATGACCGTCTGGAAGACCTCGCGGCGGAACTTCTTCGCCCACAAGGGACGCATGGCGCTCTCCGCCGTGGCCGTCCTGCTGTCGGTGGCGTTCGTGTGCGGCACGCTCGTCTTCACCGACACCATGAACACCACCTTCGACAAGCTCTTCGCCGCGACCGCGGCCGATGTCACGGTCTCCCCGAAGGACCCCGAGGAGAACAACGGGATCCCGGAGAACGGCAAGCCCGTCACGGTCCCCGCGTCCGCCGTCGGGCAGGCCGCGAAGGCCACCGGCGCGAAGGCGGCCGAGGGCGCGGTCTCCAGCATGTCCGTCACCGTCGTCGACAGCCACGACAAGAACCTGGGCCCGACCTCGGGCGCCCCGACGATCGCGGGCAACTGGACGCGGAACGACCTCCGTTCGATGGAGATCTCCTCAGGCCACGCACCGCGCGGACCGACCGAGGTGATGGTCGACGCCGACACCGCCGAGAAGCACCACCTGAAGCTCGGCGACGAACTGCGCACCATCACCGCGGGCGGCGACATCAGGGCCGCGATCAGCGGCATCGCCACTTTCAAGGTCACCAACCCCGGCGCCGCTGTCGTCTACTTCGACACCGTAACCGCCCAGACGAAGCTGCTCGGCGCGCCCGACGTCTTCAGCATTGTCTCCGTCACCGCCGAAGCGGGCGTCTCCGACGAGCAGCTGAAGAAGAACGTCGCCACGGCGCTCGGCGACACCTCCGCGTACAAGCTCCAGACGCAGGAGCAGGCGGCGGCGGCCAACAAGGACTCGATGGGCTCCTTCCTCGACGTCATGAAGTACGCCATGCTCGGCTTCGCCGGGATCGCCCTCCTCGTCGGCATCTTCCTGATCGTCAACACCTTCTCGATGCTGGTGGCCCAGCGCACCCGCGAGATCGGCCTGATGCGGGCCATCGGCTCCAGCCGCAAGCAGGTCAACCGGTCCGTGCTGATCGAGGCGCTGTTCCTCGGCGTCGTCGGCTCGCTCCTCGGCGTCGGCGCGGGCGTCGGCCTCGCCGTCGGCCTGATGAAGCTCATGGGCGCCATGGGCATGGAACTCTCCACCGGGGACCTCACCATCGCCTGGACGACCCCGGTGGTCGGCCTGGTGCTCGGCATCGTCGTCACCGTCGTCGCCGCGTACTTCCCGGCCCGCCGGGCCGGGAAGGTCTCCCCGATGGCCGCCCTGCGCGAGGCCGGAACCCCGGCGGACGGCCGCGCGGGCCGGGTCCGGGCCGCGATCGGCCTGGTCCTCACGCTGGCCGGCGGCGCCGCGCTGCTCGCCGCGACGAGGGCCGACGAGTCGGCCGAGGGCTCGCTCATGCTCGGTGCCGGGGTGCTCCTCACCCTCATCGGCTTCATCGTGATCGGCCCGCTGCTGGCCGGCCTCGTGGTCCGGGTGCTGAGCGCGGTCATGCTGCGGATGTTCGGCCCCGTGGGACGGCTCGCCGAGCGCAACGCCCTGCGCAACCCGCGCCGCACCGGCGCCACCGGCGCCGCCCTGATGGTCGGCCTCGCCCTGGTCGCCTGCCTCTCGGTCGTCGGCTCCTCCATGGTCGCCTCGGCCACCGAGGAACTCGACAAGTCGGTGGGCGCCGACTTCATCATCGAGCCGGCCGGTGGCGGCGGCGGGCTGATCGTCGACCAGGCGGCGAAGGCCGTCCGGGCGGCGGGGGACATCGACCACGTCACCTCGTACAGGTCCGTCAGCGCCTCGATCACCGCCCCCGACGGCTCCACCGGGAGCGAGGGCCTGGTCGCCGCCGACCCCACGTACAAGGACGACGTCCGCCGCGAGACGGTCTCCGGCGAGCTGGCCGCCGCGTACGGCAAGGACGCCATGTCGGTCGGCGAGACGTACGCCACCGAGCACCACGTCGAGGTCGGTGACCGGATCACCGTCGCGTTCAAGGGCGGCGAGACCGCGAAGCTGAAGGTCGCCGCGATCACCTCGGACGACGTCAACATCGACAAGGGCGCGATGTACATCAACATCACGACCGCCGAGCGCTACGTTCCCGCCGACACCATGCCGCAGAACATGATCATGTTCGCGAAGGCCGCGGACGGCAAGGAGAAGGAGGCGTACGCCGGTCTCAAGGACGCCCTCGTCAAGTACCCGCAGTACGAGGTGAAGAACCAGGCCGACTTCAAGCAGCAGCTCAAGGACCAGATCGGCCAGCTGCTGAACATCGTCTACGGCCTGCTGGCGCTCGCGATCATCGTCGCCGTGCTGGGTGTGGTGAACACCCTGGCCCTGTCGGTGGTCGAGCGGACCCGGGAGATCGGCCTGATGCGCGCCATCGGTCTCTCCCGCCGCCAGCTGCGCCGGATGATCCGCCTGGAGTCGGTGGTCATCGCCGTCTTCGGAGCCCTGCTCGGCCTCGGCCTCGGCATGGGCTGGGGCACGGCGGCCCAGAAGCTGCTGGCCCTGGAGGGCCTCGGTGTCCTGGAGATCCCGTGGCCGACGATCCTCACGGTCTTCTTCGCCTCCGCCTTCGTCGGCCTGTTCGCGGCCCTGGTCCCGGCGTTCCGGGCGGGCCGGATGAATGTCCTGAACGCGATCGCCACCGACTAGCGCGGGCGACGGCCGACGTAGGATGACCTGATCCGGCACCGGGGTGTTCCTCCAAACACCCCGGGGCCGGATTCGTACGTGCGGGGCGCCGCCCGGACGCCCCGCCGTGGCACCGCGTCCGAACACCTCGCCGGGCGTGGATTGCGGGCGCGGCTGTCACCGCGGAGTCGTACGCTGGGAACCCCCCGGTACGCCAGGGGGTGGCTTCTGGATCCTGCCGGGCTCGCGAGGGCCGGCACGCACATCTGCTGCGTTGTCGTCAGCCGCCTACGCTCCGCGTGGGCGCCCTCCTCCGCCTTGCAGCTGCACGCACCGGCCCTCGCTCCCTGATACGGCAGGATCCAGAAGCCGCCCCCAGCACGTGTCGGGCGCTTCGCGTTGCCCTGCGCGTCGCTCTTCGTGTCGCCCTGGCAGCAGCCGGCTGCCGGACCTCGCCCTAGTTACCCGGACGGAAGCCCTTCATGAGCCTGCACGGTCTGCTGGATGTCGTCGTACGTGACCCGGCACTCTCCGAAGCGGTGAAGGCCGCCGGCGACGGCCACCGGATGCACGTCGACCTCGTCGGTCCGCCCGCCGCCCGCCCCTTCGCCGTCGCCGCCCTGGCCCGCGAGACCGGGCGGACCGTGCTCGCCGTCACCGCGACCGGCCGGGAGGCCGAGGACCTGGCGGCCGCGCTGCGGACCCTGCTGCCGCCGGACACCATCGCCGAGTTCCCGTCCTGGGAGACCCTGCCGCACGAGCGGCTCTCGCCCCGCTCGGACACCGTGGGCCGCCGCCTCGCCGTGCTGCGCCGCCTGGCGCACCCGAGGGCGGACGACCCCGAGACCGGCCCGGTCTCCGTCGTCGTCGCGCCGATCCGCTCCGTGCTCCAGCCGCAGGTCAAGGGGCTCGGCGACCTGGAACCCGTGGCGCTGCGCATCGGCGAGAGCGCCGATCTCGGCAAGACGGTCGAGGCGCTGGCGGCGGCCGCGTACTCCCGGGTCGAACTGGTCGAGAAGCGCGGCGAGTTCGCCGTACGCGGCGGCATCCTGGACGTGTTCCCGCCGACGGAGGAGCACCCCCTTCGGGTGGAGTTCTGGGGTGACGACGTCGAGGAGATCCGCTACTTCAAGATCGCCGACCAGCGGTCCCTGGAGATCGCGGAGCACGGACTGTGGGCGCCGCCCTGCCGCGAGCTGCTGCTCACCGACGAGGTGCGGGAACGGGCCGCCGCGCTCGCCGAGGCCCACCCCGAGCTGGGCGAACTCCTCAACAAGATCGCCGAGGGGATCGCGGTGGAGGGCATGGAGTCCCTCGCCCCGGTCCTGGTCGACGACATGGAGCTGCTGCTCGACGTGTTGCCGAAGGGCTCGATGGCGCTGGTCTGCGACCCGGAGCGGGTCCGTACCAGGGCCGCCGACCTGGTCGCCACCAGCCAGGAGTTCCTCCAGGCGTCGTGGGCGGCCACCGCGGGCGGCGGCGAGGCCCCGATCGATGTGGGCGCGGCCTCGCTGTGGGGCATCGCGGACGTCCGGGACCGGGCCCGCGAGCTGGGGATGATGTGGTGGTCGGTCTCCCCGTTCGCCGCCGACGACGAGCTCGACGAGGACACCCTCAAGTTCACGATGCACGCCCCGGAGTCGTACCGCGGCGACACCGCCCGCGCGCTCGCCGACACCAAGGGCTGGATCGCCGACGGCTGGCGCACGGTGTACGTCACCGAGGGCCAGGGCCTCGCCTCCCGTACCGTCGAGGTGCTGAGCGGCGAGGGCATCGCCGCCCGCCTCGACCCGGACCTGGCGGAGATCTCCCCGTCCGTCGTCCATGTCTCCTGCGGCGCGATCGACCACGGCTTCGTCGACCCGGCGCTGAAGCTCGCCGTGCTCACCGAGACGGACCTCACCGGTCAGCGCACTGCCACCAAGGACCTGGGCCGGATGCCGGCCCGCCGCCGCAAGACGATCGACCCGCTGACGCTGGAGACCGGCGACTACATCGTCCACGAACAGCACGGCGTGGGCCGCTACATCGAGATGGTGCAGCGCACCGTGCAGGGCGCCACCCGCGAGTACCTCCTCGTCGAGTACGCCCCCGCCAAGCGCGGCCAGCCAGGCGACCGCCTGTACATCCCCACCGACCAGCTGGAACAGGTCACCAAGTACGTCGGCGGCGAGGCGCCCACACTGCACCGGCTCGGCGGCGCCGACTGGACGAAGACCAAGGCGCGCGCCAAGAAGGCCGTCAAGGAGATCGCCGCCGACCTGATCAAGCTGTACTCGGCCCGGATGGCGGCACCCGGCCACACCTTCGGTCCCGACACCCCCTGGCAGCGCGAGCTGGAGGACGCCTTCCCGTACGCGGAGACGCCCGACCAGCTCTCCACCATCGCCGAGGTCAAGGAGGACATGGAGAAGTCCGTCCCGATGGACCGGCTGATCTGCGGCGACGTCGGCTACGGCAAGACGGAGATCGCGGTCCGGGCGGCGTTCAAGGCGGTCCAGGACGGCAAGCAGGTCGCCGTCCTCGTACCCACGACCCTCCTGGTCCAGCAGCACTACGGTACGTTCACCGAGCGCTACTCCCAGTTCCCGGTCAACGTGCGGGCGCTCAGCCGCTTCCAGTCCGAGTCCGAGTCCAAGACGACCCTCGAAGGGCTCCGCGAGGGCTCCGTCGACCTGGTCATCGGCACCCACCGCCTGTTCTCCTCCGAGACCAGGTTCAAGGACCTGGGCCTGGTCATCGTCGACGAGGAGCAGCGCTTCGGTGTCGAGCACAAGGAGCAGCTGAAGAAGCTCCGCGCCAACGTGGATGTCCTCACCATGTCCGCGACGCCCATCCCCCGTACGCTCGAAATGGCGGTGACCGGCATCCGTGAGATGTCGACGATCACCACGCCGCCCGAGGAGCGTCACCCGGTCCTCACCTTCGTCGGCCCGTACGAGGAGAAGCAGATCGGCGCGGCCATCCGCCGCGAACTGCTCCGCGAGGGCCAGGCGTTCTACATCCACAACCGGGTCGAGTCGATCGACCGCGCCGCCGCCCGCCTCCGCGAGATCGTCCCGGAGGCCCGGATCGCGACGGCGCACGGACAGATGTCCGAACAGGCCCTGGAACAGGTGGTGGTGGACTTCTGGGAGAAGAAGTTCGACGTCCTGGTCTCCACGACGATCGTCGAGTCCGGCATCGACATCTCCAACGCCAACACCCTGATCGTGGAGCGCGGCGACAACTTCGGCCTCTCCCAGCTCCACCAGCTGCGCGGCCGCGTCGGCCGTGGCCGCGAGCGCGGCTACGCGTACTTCCTCTACCCCCCGGAGAAGCCGCTCACCGAGACGGCCCACGAGCGCCTCGCCACGATCGCGCAGCACACCGAGATGGGCGCGGGCATGTACGTGGCGATGAAGGACCTGGAGATCCGCGGCGCCGGAAACCTCCTGGGCGGCGAGCAGTCCGGCCACATCGCGGGCGTCGGCTTCGACCTGTACGTACGCATGGTGGGCGAGGCGGTCGCCGACTACCGGGCCTCCCTCGAAGGCGGCGTGGAGGAGGAGCCGCCGCTGGAGGTCAAGATCGAGCTCCCGGTCGACGCCCACGTCCCCCACGACTACGCCCCCGGCGAGCGGCTGCGCCTCCAGGCGTACCGCGCCATCGCCTCCGCCGGCACCGAGGACGACATCAGGGCCGTCCGCGAGGAACTCACCGACCGCTACGGCAAGCTCCCCGAGCCGGTCGAGAACCTCCTCCTGGTCGCCGGCCTGCGCATGCTGGCCCGCGCCTGCGACGTCGGCGAGATCGTCCTCCAGGGCCCGAACATCCGGTTCGCTCCGGTCGAGCTGCGCGAATCGCAGGAGCTGCGCCTGAAGCGCCTGTACCCGAAGACGGTCATCAAGCCCGCCGTCCACCAGATCCTGGTCCCCCGCCCCACCACTGCCAGGGTCGGCGGGAAGCCGGTCGTGGGCCGTGAACTGCTGGCGTGGACGGGGGAGTTCCTGACCACGATCCTGGGGTCGTGAGGCGCGCGGGTGCGGTTTTGAACACCAGCCGGACGGTCTTGCCGACGACATGAGCATCGACTCCGAAGTCGTCGGCGAGCTCGTTCACGAGTTGCCGGGTCAGCGCCATCGGGCCCGGCACCACGCTCACCGAGATGGTCCACGAGTGGGAGGCGGGCTCTCCCGGCATCATCGAGCAGCTCAACGCACAGACCCCGCTGGGCCGCGCGGCCGCCCCGGACGAGATCGCCGAGGCCGCCGCCTGGCTGCTCAGCGACCGCGCCTCCTGTGTGACCGGCACCGTACTGCGCGTGGACGGCGGAATGCGGCCCTGAGCCGGGGAGCGGACCACGGGCGGAGGATGTGATTCCGGCCGCATCGGGTCGGCGGCGTGCTCATGAACACCCGTCAGCTGGGAAGGCGTCCGTAGGATTTCCGGGTTCGTCTTTCTCCCCGTCAGGACGGTTCCGAGTGATATCTCCCCGCGCATACCGAGTGATGCTGCCCGCCCTCAGCGTGGCGGCGGTGCTGGCCCTGGCCGGCTGCGACCCCGAGCAGCCCTCGCGCTCCGAGGGGGGTGGCGGCGGGCGGGCCGTCACCGGTTTCGGGGCCAGTCCGCTCGACAACGCCGAGGGGACGAAGCCGGGGCTCGCGCCGCTCACGTCCGAGGCGGACCGGACTGCCGGGCGGAAGGTCATCGAGAAGGTGGCGACCAAGGGGCGGGGGCCGAAGACCGGGTACGCGCGGGACAAGTTCGGCTACGCGTGGAAGGACTCGGTCGACGGGATACCGCTCGCGAGGAACGGCTGCGACACCCGTAACGACCTCCTCGCCAGGGACGGCAAAGACCTGAAGTTCCGGTCCGGTTCGCACTGCGTGGTCGTGTCGATGACGCTCAAGGACCCGTACACCGGCTCCACCATCGACTGGCGCAAGCAGCAGGCCACCAAGGTCCAGATCGACCATGTCATGCCACTCTCGTACGACTGGCAGATGGGCGCCTCGCGCTGGAACGAGGCCAAGCGGCAGCAGATCGCCAACGACCCGCTCAATCTCATCCCGGTGGACGGGCCGGCCAACAACGCCAAGCGCGACTCGGGGCCGGCTTCCTGGCTGCCGCCGTACAAGCCGGTCCGCTGCTCGTACGCGGTGCGGTTCGCGCAGGTGTCCCTGAAGTACGGACTGCCGGTCACCACCGCCGACAAGACGGCGATGCTGGAGCAGTGCGGCGGGTGACCGAGGAGACCGGGCAGTCCAGGGCGCACGGAAACCCGCCCTGGGGCGGGTTCTGTGGTCCGGAGCGTCCAGGGGGTCAGGGCTTCGGCCTGGTCGCCTTGAACGGCTTGTCGAATCCGGAGAATTCGACTGTCACCGGGGCGGTGCGGGGGGTGTCGCGCTCCGGTGCGCCCTGCTGGTGGGACGGGGCCAGGTGCAGCTGGAGCAGGAAGGGTCTGCCTTCGGTGGCTATGTCCGCCGCCCACTTTCCGTCGTCCGTCCTGCCGGTGACGGTCAGGGCGGGGGTGACGGAGCCGGCGGCGCTCGTCCGCTTCTTGCGGGCCGTTCCGGTCTTCGGCGCGAGGCCGCCGAGGAACGTCTCCCGGTCGCAGTAGCGTTCGGCCAGCTTCGCGTGCCGGTCGGCGGTGGTGGGTTTCACCCAGCGGCCGGTGAGGTTCTTGGCCTGTGGCGGGGAGGCCGATCGCAGCATCGCGGCGTCGGAGCGGGTGCGGACCGTGCCGCCCGTCCGCACCAGCTCCAGCGTGCCCGCCGCGCCCATGGAGAGGGTGACCGTGCACTCCCCCCTGATGTCCGTGGCCACGTACGCCTCCACCGGGCCCTCGGGCGTGGTCGTCCGCACCGTCATGCGTACCGACTTGGCGGCGCGGGTCGCCGCGAGGGCCTTGTTGGTGACCTCGGGGGCGGTCAGCCGGGCGTAGGGGGCGGTGGCGTCGGGTGCCTCGTCCGGGAGCAGGTTGCAGGCCGTCGCGAGGGTGAGGGCGGTCGCGGCACTCAGGGCGGCTGCCGAGGCGCGGGCGGGAAGGCGCATGGTGTCGGCTCCGGTCTCGGAAGGACGGTCAGAGCTTCAGGTCCCACTGCGAGGCGTCGTACGTAAAGCCGGGGTTGACCTCGACCGTCAGGTTCTTGGCGTCAGCCGGGGTGTCGAAGGCGAACTGGACCGTGACCTTCTTGCCCGGCAGGACCGTGCCGCTGAAGCCCGTGCCGACCTTGTTGTCGAAGATCTGCTCGGCGTCCATGCCGTCCTGGCCGGCCCGTGCCGAGACGCTGACGAGCGCGGAATCGAACTTCTCCTTGCCCGCGTTCTCGATGACGACGGCGACCCGGTAGGCCTTCTGGCCCTTGGTGTGCCCGGCAGCGTACGCGTCCGGGGTGTACGAGGTGGCGTCGCCGACCGTGACCGTCAGATCGTCGTCGTACACGGCCGAGTCGCCGGCCTCCAGCGCCTCGCCGGTCTCCTTCTTCTTGTCCGCGCCCCCGCCCTTGGCGGAGTCGCCGCCGGGCTTCGGCTTCGCGGAGGCCGTCATGTCGGAGACCGCCTTGTTGAGGTCGTTCACGGCGTCGTCCACGGCCTTGAACGTGATCACCGCGCCCACCACCGTGAGGATCAGTGAGATCAGGCCGAGTACGGCACCGAAGGTCGCCATCCCCTTGTTGGTGGCCTCGCCGCGCTTCGCCCGGCCCCGGCCGGCCAGGCCCAGGATCAGGGCGATGAGGCCGAGGATGCCCGCCAGCCAGAACAGGAACGGGATCAGGCCGGAGACGGCGCCGATGACACCCAGGATGAGGGCGGCGATGCCCAGTCCGTTACGGGCCGGGCGCATCCCCGGCGTCTGGGCGGGGGCGTACGGCTGCTGGGGCTGCGGGGACTGCGGCGGCTGCGTGAACTGGGACATGGCTGTGCCCTCCGGCGAAAGCAGAAATGGGTGGTGAGCGGTTCCGTGCATCGCTCCGGTGCATCGCCCTGTGCGGCGATGGGTCAATCACAGCAGAGCTTGTGAACCGAGTCAACACGATACACGCGGAAGGGGTTGATGCACGCTGTGAATCGGTGTCGTGTGAATCGGGTCGGTATGCTCGCCGACAACCAGTACCGGGACGAGTGCCAGGACCAGCCAGGGAGACAGCCAGTGCCGGAGAACTCGACAGAGGTGACCGCGGCCGGGATCGCACGGCTGGCGGGGGTGGGACGCGCCGCGGTCAGCAACTGGCGCCGCCGCCACGCCGACTTCCCCAAGCCCGTCGGCGGCACCGAGACGAGCCCGTCCTTCGCGCTGCCCGAGGTCGAGCAATGGCTCCGCGACCAGGGGAAACTCGCCGAGATCCCGCTGGGCGAACGGGTCTGGCAGCAGGTCGCCGGGCACCCGGCCGGAGCGGTCCCCGCCCTGGTCCACGCGGGCTGCGCCCTGCTGCTCCTGCGAACCAGCCCCAGGGCCTGGCCGGAGATCACCGCCGTGTCGGACGAACGGATGGCCGGCGTGCTCTCCCTCGCCGTCGACAAGGTGCTCACCACCCGCTTCGGACCGGCGGCGGAAGGCGGGAGGGCCGTTCACACCCCGAGCCCCGCCGAACTGCTCCCGTCCGTTCCGCTGCTCCGCGCCGCCGCCGAACTCGCCGCCGGGACCGGGACCCGGGAGACCTTCGAGTTCCTCCTCGGACGTCAGCTGGACGCCAACCCGCGCCAGTACACACTCACCCCGCCCGGACTCGCCGAACTGATGGCCGCCCTCGTGGAGACGGGCGAGCGGCCCGCCCGTACGGTCCTCGACCCGGCCGCGGGCACCGGCGCCCTGCTGCGCGCCGTCGGCAACCCCGCCGCCCTGTACGCCCAGGAGACCGACCCGGACCTCGCCGCGCTCACCGCGCTGCGGCTCGCCCTGCACACCGGCCCCGGCTGCGCCCTGGCGGCACGGACCGCCGACACCCTGCGTGCCGACGCCTTCCCGCAGCTCGCCGCCGACGCCGTGCTCTGCCACCCGCCGTTCAACGAGCGCAACTGGGGCCACGACGAACTCGCCTACGACCCGCGCTGGGAGTATGGATTCCCGGCCCGCACCGAGTCCGAACTCGCCTGGGTCCAGCACGCCCTGGCCCATCTGCGCGAGGGCGGCACCGCCGTGCTGCTGATGCCCCCGGCCGCCGCCTCGCGCCGCTCCGGCCGCCGGATCCGCGCCGATCTGCTGCGCCGCGGCGCCCTGCGTGCCGTCATCGCACTCCCGGCCGGCGCCGCACCCCCGTACGGCATCCCGCTCCACCTCTGGGTACTCCGCAAGCCCGGCAGCGGCTCGCCCGCCTCGCCCGAACTGCTGCTCGTCGACACCGCCGAGCCCGCCGAACCGGCCTCGGGAGGGCAGGCTTCCGCGACCGGCGGGCGCGACCGGCTCGACTGGCAGGCGGTGCAGAGCGCCGTGCTCGACGCCTGGCGGTCCTTCGAAGGTGCCGCCCCGGCCGGGGCCCGCCCCGGCGCAGGCCGCGCCGTCCCCGTCATCGAACTCCTCGACGACGACGTGGACCTGGCCCCCGCCCGCCATCTGCCACCGCCGGCCGCCGCCGGCGGACCCGGCGAACTGATGCGGGTACGGGAGCGGCTCACCGAGACGCTCGGCCGCACCGGCGCCCTCACCCCGCCCGCCGTCACCCTCACCGACCCGGCCCACTGGCCCCTCACCACCGTCGGTGAACTCGCCCGCGCCGGAGCCCTCCAGCTCCGCACCGGCGGCTCCGGCACCGGCCAGGGGCCCGTGCTCACCGAACACGACGTCCTCGGATCCACCGCCCCTTCGGGAAGCCTGCCCGCCGACGGACCCGCCGAGGAGCCGGTTCTCGTCGAACCGGGCGATGTCGTCGTCCCCGTGCTCGGCGGCGGCTCCGCCGCCCGCGTCATCGACGACGCCACCGCGGGCGCCGCGCTGGGCCGCAACCTCCAGCTGCTGCGCCCCGATCCGGCCGCCCTCGACCCCTGGTTCCTGGCCGGTTTCCTGCGCGGCACCGCCAACAACCGCCAGGCCAGCAGCTACGCCTCCACCGCCACCCGGCTGGACGCCCGCCGCCTCCAACTGCCCCGGCTGCCGCTCGCGGAGCAGCAGCGGTACGGGGAACGGTTC
Organism: Streptomyces sp. NPDC102437; assembly: GCF_044765565.1. Classification (NCBI taxonomy): domain Bacteria; kingdom Bacillati; phylum Actinomycetota; class Actinomycetes; order Kitasatosporales; family Streptomycetaceae; genus Streptomyces; species Streptomyces sp. NPDC102437. The sequence continues at coordinate 219,956 of NZ_JBIWKI010000012.1, forward strand.
CGTGCCCTGGCCGAGTTCGAGGACGCGCTCAGGCTGGCCGGCCGGCTGGGCGGACAGCTCGTGCAGGGGATGTACGACGGGCTGACGGACGGCACGGTCGCACCGAAGTGAACCGAACCGGAGTGAGCTGAACCACAGCGGTTCCGTACAACCCGGGGCCGGTTGTCGGTGTCGCCCTCTACGCTCGGATCTGCGTGCATGGAGCGTGTGCGCGGATGTTCAACGACCAGGTCTCCAGGAGCAGCCATGTACGCCCCGGGTCATCCGCCGACGCTGCCGCGTCGGGTTCCCAGCCGGGCCTGGATCGTCTCGATGCGGGTGCTGTTCGGCGTGCTCTCGGTGGGCTCGCTCGGGATCCTGCTGTGGGCTCCGCTGCTCCGGCTCGCGATCGTGCGCCGGCGGGCGTACGACTGGTGGCTGACCGGTGCCGGGTTCGTGTTCGTCTGCGTGCTCCTGCCGGTCCTCGGCCGGGACGGCAGCGACGAGCCGACCGGCATCGACTACGTCCTCATCCCGCTGCTGCTGGTGGTGATGCTGGGCTCGCTCGCGTACTACCTGGTGGGGGACATCCGTCATTACGAACGGCTGACCGGACAGCAGCCGGTGACCGGCTACGGACACGGGTACGGCTACGGGTACCCGCACGCGCCCACGGTGCCGATGGGGAGGCCCGCGCCCGCTCCTGCGCCCATGCCCGTGCCCGCGACTGCTCCCACGCCCGTGCCGTCGCCGCCCCTGCCCGTACAGCACCCGCCCGCCGCGCCCCAACTCCCGCCGCAGCCGCAGCTTCAGCCGTCACCTGGGCCCCAGCCGCCCGCCGCGCCCCGACCTCAACCCCAACCCCGGCCCCATTCGCACCCCCACCCCCAGCGCATCGACCAGGTCCGCGCCGAGCTCGACGAATTGAGCGACTACCTCCGCAAGGAGGAAGACCGGTGAGCGGGCGTCTCATCGGTGGGCGGTACCAATTGGCGACCATCCTCGGCCAGGGCGGCATGGGCCAGGTCTGGACCGCCTACGACCAGCGCCTGGACCGCCGCGTCGCGGTGAAGCTGCTCCGCCCCGACCGGGTCACCGGCCCCATCGACAGCGAGGCCGCGGACGAGGTGCGCCGCCGCTTCGTCCGTGAGTGCCGGGTCACCGCCCAGGTCGACCACCCGGGCCTGGTCACCGTCCACGACGCGGGCAGCGACGGCGACGACCTGTTCCTCGTCATGCAGTACGTCGAGGGCGCCGACCTCGCCGACCACCTCGCCGAGCACGAGCCGTACCCCTGGCAGTGGTCCGTCGCGGTCGCCGCCCAGCTCTGCGCCGTCCTGTGTGCCGTGCACGCGGTGCCGATCGTCCACCGCGACCTCAAGCCCCGCAACGTGATGGTGCGTCCGGACGGCACCGTCACCGTTCTCGACCTGGGCGTCGCCTCCGTCCTGGACACCGACACCACCCGGCTCACCCACACCGGCTCACCGATCGGCTCCCCGGCCTACATGGCGCCCGAGCAGGCGATGGGCGGCGCCGTGGGCCCGTACACCGATCTGTACGCCCTCGGTGTGCTTCTCCACGAACTGCTCAGCGGGGAAGTCCCGTTCGCCGGGTCCACCGCCCTCGGCGTGCTCCACCGCCACCTCTACGAGCCGCCGGTCCCGGTCCGCCGGATCAGGCCGGAGATCCCCGAGCCGCTCGAAGCGCTGGTGCTGCGGCTGCTCGCCAAGGACCCGCAGCACCGCCCGTCCGGCGCCCAGGAGGTGTACGAGCACCTCGCCCCGCTGCTTCCCGCGCCGGGCACCGGCCTCTCCGTCGGACCGCTGGACCCGACCCGCCCCTTCCTGCGCCCGCACGCCCCGTGGCCCGACCGCAACGCCACCCGGCCCCAGCCCGCGGCACCGGCCCCGCCCGCCACCGCGGCAGCCCGGCCCGATGTGGCCGCCGCCGTCGACGACGTCAAGAAACTGCTCGGCGAGGGCCGGATCACCCAGGCCGTGGACATCCTCGGCTCGATCCTCCCCGTCGCCGCCGAACAGCACGGCGAGGACTCCGCCGTGGTCCGCATCCTGCGCAAGCAGTACGCGGCGACGCTGATGGACGACGGCCAGTACCGCCGTGCCCTGCCCGAGCTGCGCCGGCTCGCCGGCGACCGCGCGGCGGAGGCCGGCCCGGCCGACCCGCAGACGCTCCAGTTCCGCTACGACGCGGCCCAGTGCCTGGAACAGCTCGGTGAACCGGCCGCCGCCCTCGCCGAGTACCGCGCGGTCCTCCCGTACTTCGAGAACCACCGCACCACGGGCGGCGACCCGGCCCGCGCCTTCGAGATCCGCAACCGCATCGCGCACCTGCTGCTCGCGCTCGGAGACCATGTGACGGCGCGCGTCCAGCTCCAGGCCCTGCTGTACGACGCCGAGCGGGCCTACGGGCCCCACCACCCGCTGCCGGTGGAGCTGCGCCGCCGGCTCGACCGCCAGGTGGAGGTGCGGGGCGGCTGACGCCCGGCCCGGTCCCGGTCAGACCTCCACGGGCTCCGGGGCCCCGGCGGGCTGCTGCGCGCGGTCGGGGCCGGACCGCGCGGACCGCCCGGTCTCCGATCGCCGCCGCCGGTAGGAGAGGACCGACCCGCCGAGCACGAGCACGGCGAGCGACCCCGCCCCGGCCACCGCGCCCGCCCGCAGACCCGGGGGCCGGAACGTGCAGTCGACGGCCCCGCCCCGGGCCGGTGCCGGGGTGGCGACCAGGCCCAGGTAGCTGTCGGCGGGGCGGCCCTGGCAGCTCCAGCCCGCGATCCGGGGCGCCGCGATCACGACCGTTTTGGTGGTGCCGGGCGGCAGCTCGGCCCGGACGCCGTGGCCGGTGACGTGGACGGCCCTCGCGCCGGTGCGCTTCAGCGCGGTGACCGCCGAGGCCAGCCGGGCCCGGTCCAGACAGCCGACCGCCCCGTGCGGCACGGTCCCGGCGCGCACCGGGGTCAGCGTGACCCGCACGCTCCCGCCGCCGACCGTGCCCAGGTGCTGCATCGCGGCCCGCCTGGCCGGCAGCTGCCCCTTGAACTCGACCTCCGGGCCGTCGCCGAGCCGCGCCCGGCCGAACATGTCGGGCGACCACAGATATGCCTCGCTGCCCGCCGGACAGGCGGCGGTCAGCGTGTACGTGCCGCGCCCCACCCGGTAGTCGTACGCCCCCTTGTCCGCCACCGCGCCGCCGTCCGCCGCACGCAGCACCGTCGTCGGGACCGTGTAGACCCGCGAGCCGAGCAGCCGCTCCTGGTTGCGGAACGGCGAACGGCCGTAGGGCACAGGCACGCCCGGCCCGCGCACCGTCACCAGCGGCGGCGCCTCGGCACGGCTCACCGTCACCGGCCGGTCGTCCGGGACGTTGGACCCCTGGTGCGGATCGCGCGGCCCGCGCACCCGCGCGCCGACCGAGAAGACCGCGTCAGTGACCGGGTTGTCCAGGCTCTGCACGGCCCGGCCGTTCGACGTCCACCCGCCACCGAGAGCCCGCATGGTGCGGGTCAGCACCGCGGGCGTGTGGCTGCTGTAGTACGCGCCGCCCTGCCCGCCCACCAGCAGCGGATCGTTGGTGGTGGTCTGCTCCCGGCCGGGGTCCGTGCGGTAGCCCGGCCAGCCGTCGGCGCCCGCGACCACGGCCGCCTGGGTCCGCTGCCGTTCGCCCCAGGGCGCGTAGTCGTCGAGCCGGTTCAGCCGCTGCCGGTCGAAGTACGCGGTGGCCGCGGCGGCCTGCCCGGCCTGTGCGCCGATCAGCAGTACGGCGGCCAGCGCCGCGAGTCTCCGGCCCCGCCCGACCAGTATCAGCGCGCAGACCGCGGCCACCAGACCCACCGCGAACAGCGGATACGTCCACCCGGTGACCAGGTCGCTGAAGCCGCCCCCGGCCGCGAGCAGCACCAGGACCGCGGCCCCGCCGAGCAGCGCCCGCCGCTCCGGCCATCCGTAAGAGACCGAGACCCAGGCGGCGATCACCACCAGCCCGGCCAGCACGAACGTCTGCCGGTACGGGCTGCCGTTGGGCGTCGCGAAGGCGTGCCCCAGCAGATGGGTCGGCTCCCACTGCATCGACAGCGCGACCCCGGCCACCAGCCCCGCCCACGCCCACCGCTCGCGCCCCGGCACCGACCGCTGGAAGGCGAGCGCAACGGCCAGCAGCAGGGTGCCGGTGCCGAGGAAGAGGGCCGGGGTGAAGAAGCTGTACGTGGCGGGCAGCAGCCGGGCGAGCACATCGGGCCAGGCGGCCGGCGCGAACGGACGGTCCCAGCCCGGGTAGGCGTGCTTGGTACCCAGATAGACCGGGAGCAGGACGGGCGCCGAGAGGCCGACACCGATCCCGACCGTGCAGACGGCCCGCACCAGCCCGCGGACCACCGCCCGCCGGTCGTCCCGCTCGGTGAACAGCCGGACGGCCAGCACCAGAGCGGCACCGAGCGTCGCCATGTACGCCGTGTAGAAGTTGGCCGCCCACACCACCGCCACCAGCAGCGGCCCGGCGATCCGGTGCCGTCCCGTACGGGCCCACTCGGCGACCAGGCAGAGCAGCGGCAGCGCGACCAGACCGTCCAGCCACATCGGGTTGTACGACGCCTCGGCGACCGACCAGCCGCACAGCGCGTACGAACCGCCGAGCGCGCCGGCCACCCACCAGCGCCCGCCGCGCAGCGTCAGCAGGAACAGGGCCATCAGCGCCGCCGCCGAGGCCATCTTCAGGACCGTCACCACATAGACCGCGAGATCGATCCGGTCACGCGGGAAGACCCCGACGAGCAAGGCGAACGGGCTGGTCAGATAGGTGCCGAGATCCGGCAGGAAACTCGTCCCGTACCCGGAGGACCAGTTGAGCAGCAGCCCGCCGTCGGCGTTCCCGTGCAGCAGGTCCCACAGCCGGGCGTGGAACGGCACGAACTGATTGCCCAGGTCGTTGACGCTGCGCGTGTGCGGCCCGAACGGGAAGACGCGCGCCACGGCGTCACCCGCGCAGACCGCGGCGACGGTGAGCAGCGCGGCGAGCGAGCCCGCGCGCAGGCGGGGACGGAAAGTCGGCATACGCAGGAATATGCCAGCTTCGAACGTACAACCCCGGGCCGAATTGGGTCAGTTCACGCAATGGACGCCCACCGGTCACGTGCTGCATCGGGTTTTGACATCTGGCCGGGCTGATGTACTTCCGTGCTGATCTCGCTGGTGGTGCCTTGTTTCAACGAGGAAGAGATCCTCGAACGCTTCCATGAACGCGTCACGGAAGAAATGACCGGGCTGGGACACGAATTCCAGCTGGTGTTCGTCGACGACGGCAGTGCGGACCGGACCCTGGTGATCCTCCAGGAACTGGCCGCCGCCGATCCGCGGGTCCGATACGTCTCCTTCAGCCGCAACTTCGGCAAGGAGGCCGCGATGCTGGCCGGTCTCCAGCACGCCGAGGGCGACGCAGTGGTCATCATGGACGCCGACCTCCAGCACCCGCCCGAGCTCGTTGGCCGGATGCTCCAGGAGCACGAGCAGGGCCACGACCAGGTGATCGCCCGCCGCACCCGCAAGGGCGACCGGGTCACCCGCACCCTCAGCGCCCGCGCCTACTACTGGCTGATCAACCGCCTGGTGGACGTGGAGCTGGTGGACGGCGTCGGGGACTTCAGGCTGCTCTCCCGCCGCACCGTCGACGCAGTCCTGGAACTCACCGAATACAACCGGTTCTCCAAGGGGCTTTTCGCCTGGGTGGGATTCCGCACGACGACCTTCTCCTACGAGAATGCCGTCCGTGAACAGGGAAGTTCCGCCTGGACCTTCGGAAAGCTGCTCAATTACGGTCTCGACGGGCTGCTCTCCTTCAACAACAAACCGCTGCGCGCCGCGCTCTACCTGGGCATGCTGCTGCTTTCGGTGGCCTTCGCCTATGCTGCGTGGATCGTCGGCGTCGCCCTGGTGAAGGGAGTGGAAACTCCCGGCTATGTCACGCTCATCGTCGTGGTCACCGCACTCGCCGGCGTCCAGATGGTGATGGTCGGGGTGGTCGGCGAGTACGTCGGCCGCATCTACTACGAAGTGAAGCGACGTCCGCACTTCCTGGTGAAGGCCACCAACACCGAGGCACCGCGACGGACGCCACAGACACCGCAGGCGCAACAGATGCAACAGATACGGGAACCCCAGGAGTTCGTACGCCGATGACGGTCACCGCGCAGATGGCCCGATTCGCCCTCGTGGGAGTGGTGAACACCGGCACGTACTACGGCTGCTATCTCGTCCTGCTGATGTGGCTGCCCTACATCGCCGCCCATGTGATCGCCTTCGCGCTGAGCATGACCGGTTCCTTCTTCCTGAACTCCTGGTTCACCTACCGGACCCGGCCCACCTGGCGGAAGTTCCTGCTCTTCCCGCTCACCAACGCCGCCAATTTCGTCATCACGACCGGCGGTGTCTATCTGCTGGTCGGCCTCGCCGGGTTCAGCAGCCGGTACGCGCCGCTGGTCGCGGCCGCGGCGGCCATCCCGATCACCTTCGTCGTCTCGCGCACGATCATGTTGCGGCCGGAGACCCCGGCCCCGGCGGCCGAACGCGTGCCCTGAGCCGTCCCGGCCGGGGGCCACATCCCCAACTCCTCCCGAATCGTTGGTCGAATCGGTGGCCCCAGCCGTGTCCACTGCCTAACATCGATCACCGCAAGGTCTTGTGCACTGATGCACAAACTCTCCCCGGGAGGTTCCTTTGCACCGCCGCCGTCGCACCGCGCTCACCGTCTCCGCCGCCCTGCTCGCCGGCGCCCCACTCCTGACCGCCTGCGGCAGCGAGGCCCACCCGGGCGCCGCGGCCGTCGTCGGCGGGGACCGGATCGAGGTCTCCACGCTGCAGAGCCAGGTGGCCGCCGTACGCGAGGCGCAGCGCGATTCGAAGGACGCCTCCCAGCTCATCGACAAGTCCGGGCAGCTCGGCCGGGCCAAGCTGCACGGCCTGATCTTCGACCGGGTCCTGGACCGGGCCGCACAGGACGCGGGCGTGACCGTCAGCCGCAGCGAGATCCAGCAGATGCGCAAGGCGGCGGTCGCCCAGTCCGGCGGGGAGGAGCGGCTGCGGACGGCGATGCTCCAGCAGAGCTGGGTCGCCCCCGGCCAGATCGACGCCGTTCTGCGCGAGCAGGTCCAGCTGACCAAGCTGGCCCAGGCGCTCGGCGCCGACCTCCAGCAGCCCGCCGGTCAGCAGGCCGTCGGCGAGGCACTCGGCAAGGCGTCGAAGGCCCTGCGGGTCGACGTCAATCCGCGCTACGGCACCTGGGACGACAAGCAGACCCAGCTCGCCGACTACAAGGCCCCCTGGCTCAACCCGGTCACCAAGCCGGCCGGCCCGGCCGCCGAGGCCGGGGCCTGACCGGCCGCGGAAGGGGCGGTGGGAGCGACCGGAGTAGATTCGAACGGTGAATGCTGAAGACCCCGGCCGTATCGTTCTGCTCACCGCCAGCCACCGCGTCGCGCCCGGACTCCTGTCCTGGCCCGCCTGGCAGGCCCTGCACGCCGCCGACCGGGTGCTCTGCGCCGAGCCGGACCACCCGCAGCTGCCGTATCTGCGCGAGGCAGGTGTCACCGTCGAGCATGCCGCGCCCACCGCGCAGGAGCTCGTCGACGCCTGTGCGGGCGGCCGGTCCGTCGTCGTCCTCGCGGGCGGCGAAGGCGATCAGCCGCTGACCGACGGGCTCGCCCGGCTCGCCGGTTCGGGTCGGGTGAGGATGCCGGACCTGGAGCTGCTGCCCGGCTCGTACGACCTGCCGGGCGCCCGGTTTCTCGATCTGGTCCAGGTCATGGACCGGATCAGGGCCGAATGCCCGTGGACCTCGCAGAAGACCCACAAGGGCCTCGCCAAGTACGCCATCGAGGAGGCGTACGAACTCGTCGAGGCGATCGAGGACGGCGACCGCGACGAGCTGCGCGAGGAACTCGGCGACGTGCTCCTCCAGGTCGTCTTCCACGCCAGGATCGCCGAGGAGGACGAGGAGGAGCCGTTCTCCGTCGACGACGTGGCCGCGACCCTCGTCGAGAAGCTGATCCACCGCCACCCGCACGTCTTCGGCGACGAGAGCGCCGAGACCCCGGAGGACGTCCACGCGCACTGGCTGCGCACCAAGGCCATCGAGAAGCAGCGCGACTCGGTCACCGACGGGGTCCCGCTCGGCCAGCCCGGCCTGGCGCTGGCGGCGAAGCTGGCCGGCCGGGTCCGTACCGCGAAGCTCGACGTGCCGCTCCCCACCGGCGACGGCATCGGCTACGAGCTCCTCGCCCTCGCCGTACGCGCCGAGCAGGACGGCATCGACCCCGAGGCCGCCCTGCGGGCCGCGGGCCGCGCCTACCGGGACGCCATCAGGGCGGCGGAGGGCAACGATTGACATGCTCCTCGGGCTGAAGCCCGGGGATTCTGGCCGTCCCTACCTGTCGCTGTGCCGCTGCGCGGCACGGTGTGGGTAGGTGATTCCGTGGCTTCCTGTTTCTTCGCGCTGTGCCAGAACAGGTTCTGGTCCTACCTTCGCTCCGCAGGCTGTCACCGCCAGTCCGGCGGCCGTTTCCACGTTCCATTCCCGCGAACAGCCCCCGCGCGCGGCTGTGGCCTGCTCCGCAGACAAGAATCTGCGACGCTCCGCGTCGCCACCACCTGATTCGCTCCACCCCGGCCTGAAGGCCGGAGCACTGCGAACGAACCCCGGTAGCGCCGGAGGGCGATGCCTGGCCCCCGAGGAAGCCGAGTAACGCCAGAGGGCGACCCCTGGCGCCGGAGGGCACAAGTAATGCCGGAGACGACGGAAACCGCCGACGGAGACGAGTACGCCGGAGGGCGGGGGATGACGCCCGGGGGCGGCGGATAACGTCGGGGGGGTGAACCACAGCCCCGCCGACCGCCCTGCCGATCAGCCCGCCGACAGCCCCGCCGATGCGCCCGGCTCCTGCCCCGTCGGCGGCCCCGAACTCTTCACCTGGGAGTTCGCCACCGACCCGTACCCGGCCTACGCCTGGCTGCGCGAGCACAGCCCCGTGCACCGGACCGCGCTGCCCAGCGGCGTCGAGGCGTGGCTCGTGACCCGGTACGCGGACGCGCGGCAGGCGCTCGCCGACACCCGGCTCTCCAAGAACCCGGCGCACCACGCCGAGCCGGCGCACGCCAAGGGGAAGACGGGCATCCCGGGCGAGCGCAAGGCAGAGCTGATGACGCATCTGCTGAACATCGACCCGCCGGACCACACCCGGCTGCGCCGCCTCGTCTCCAAGGCGTTCACCCCGCGCCGGGTCGCCGAGTTCGCACCGCGCGTACAGGAACTGACGGACCGCCTCATCGACCGCTTCATCGCGGAGGGAAAGGCGGACCTCATCCACGACTTCGCCTTCCCGCTCCCCATCTACGCGATCTGCGACCTGCTCGGTGTTCCGCGCGAGGACCAGGACGACTTCCGGGACTGGGCGGGCATGATGATCCGCCACGGTGGCGGCCCGCGCGGCGGGGTGGCCAGGTCGGTGAAGAAGATGCGCGGCTATCTCGCCGAGCTGATCCACCGCAAGCGGGAGAACCCCGGGGACGATCTGATCTCCGGGCTGATCCGGGCAAGCGACCACGGCGAGCACCTCACCGAGAACGAGGCGGCGGCCATGGCCTTCATCCTGCTCTTCGCCGGATTCGAGACCACGGTCAACCTCATCGGCAACGGGGTCTACGCCCTGCTGCGCAACCCCGCGCAGCGCGAACGGCTCCAGCTCTCCCTGGACGCGGGGGAGAGCGGGCTGCTGGAGACCGGGGTCGAGGAACTGCTGCGGTACGACGGCCCGGTGGAACTGGCCACCTGGCGGTTCGCCACCGAACCGCTGACGCTCGGCGGACAGGACATCGCGGCCGGGGACCCGGTACTCGTGGTGCTCGCCGCGGCCGACCGCGACCCGGAGCGTTTCGAGGATCCCGACACGCTGGACCTCGCACGGCGTGACAATCAGCACCTCGGGTACGGGCACGGCATCCACTACTGCCTGGGCGCGCCGCTCGCCCGGCTGGAGGGGCAGACCGCGCTCGCCACGCTCCTGAACCGCCTTCCGGACCTGCGGCTTGCGGTGGAATCTGCCGATTTGCGGTGGCGTGGCGGACTCATCATGCGCGGACTGCGCACGCTTCCCGTGGAGTTCACCCCCGGGTCCGCCCACGTGAAAAGTGACACACCGTCAACTCTGTGACTTTCACGTGATCTGCGCTGCATCGACTTGTGACTCCCGTTCGAACCCGACTAGGTTCACCGTTCGACTCATCAGCCACACGTCAGCTACCCGGAAGGCAACCCCATGGGCTCCGCGAACGGCAAACACCGTCGCCCCCGTCAGGCACCCGCCATCGTCGTCGCCGCGGGCGTGACCGGATCGGCCATCGCCATCCCGCTGCTCGGCGCGTCCGGTGCCCACGCGGCCGACGCCACGACCTGGGACCGGGTGGCCGAGTGCGAGAGCGGCGGCGCGTGGAGTGCCGACTTCGGAAACGGCTACTACGGCGGCCTCCAGTTCTCGCAGGAGACCTGGAAGGCGTACGGCGGTGAGGCGTACGCGGAGCGCGCCGACCTCGCCAGCCGGGCGCAGCAGATAGAGGTGGCCGAGAAGGTGCTGGGCGACCGGGGCCCGCGGGCCTGGCCCAGCTGCGCGGTCATCTCCGGCCTGGCCGTGGGCGGGACGCTGCCGGGGGTGGACCCGGGCTCGGTGCCTGCCGACGACCCGGCCGGGAGCGAGAAGCCGGCTGACGACGCGTCGGCGGACCCGTCGGGCGACGCCACGCCGTCCGGCAGCGCCTCGGACAGTACGGACGCCGTGGACGGCGCGGACGGCTCGGAGGGGTCCGGCAAGCCGTCGGGGAAGAGCTCGTCGTCCCCGAAGCCCTCGGCCTCGACCGCCCCGTCCCCCGGATCGCCCGCCTCGCCCGACGTGTCCAGCGGCACGGGCGGCAAGCACCGCGGCGCGCCGGCTGCCGAGAAGGGGCGGAGCGCGGACGCCGACGGCCGCGAGTCGGGCCGTCACGCCTCGCGCGGCGGCAAGGACGCGCGCGACACGGCCGCACCGGCCGCCGACGGCACGTACACCGTCCACGCCGGCGACAACCTCTGGTCGATTGCTGACGCACAGAAGGTTCCCGGCGGCTGGCCCGCGCTCTACGAGGCCAACAAGGCTGCCGTCGGCGCCGACCCGGACCTCATCCTCCCTGGCCAGAGCCTCGATCTCGACGTGAAGGCCAAGTGAGGGAAGTCTGATAATCGACTAAAAGCGCCCCAAAAACTGGGCTAGTTCAGGGACCTATGTCCACTTATGCGTAAGTGAGACATGGGTCTCTTTGCGTCAACTGGCGTGTCGCGTTCGGGGAGCCCTTCGCATCGCGTCCCACCTGCGGAAACGACAGTTCTTCAGATGCGAGTAAGGGACGATTGTCCGATGTGTCCATCTTTGAATGTGAGGGTTGCGTATGTTTACGGTCTGAACCGCTCGCACCGCGGGCCCCGTCGACCGTCACGCCGAATCCTGCCGTCGGTCGAAGGGAACAGACGCGTAAAGCGCCGTAGGCAGGAGCGGGGGACCCAGGTAAGCGCCGACCCGATCGTCGAAAGACGCATCAGGACCGGCTTGGGGTGAAGTCGCGTGCTAGGACGTGCGACCGGGCAACTCACTTGGCCCGAACCCGACAGCTCACCTCGTAGGCGTCGGTGAGGAGAAGTTCCATGCTGCTTTCCAGCAAGGGCAAGCACCGCCGCCCGTCCAAGGCTGTCCGCATCGCCACGCTCGCCGGTGTTGCCGGTGCCGCAGTCGCCGTGCCCCTGATGGGCGCGACCGCCGCCTCCGCCGCCTCCGTCGCCACCTGGGACGCCGTCGCCCAGTGCGAGTCCGGTGGCAACTGGTCCATCAACACCGGTAACGGCTACTACGGCGGTCTGCAGTTCTCGCAGTCCAGCTGGGCCGCCGCCGGCGGTACGCAGTACGCCCCCCGCGCCGACCTGGCCACCAAGGCCCAGCAGATCGCCACCGCCGAGAAGCTCCTCGACATGCAGGGCCCCGGTGCCTGGGGCTGCGCCGGCGCCGGCAACCTGACAAACGACGGCGTCGACCCGGGCGTCAACACCGGCTCGTCCTCGAACTCCTCCTCCAACTCGACCGCGAGCTCCGGCGCCTCCGAGCAGCAGAGCGCCCCGGCCGCCCCGAAGCAGCAGGTCCAGCCGAAGCCGGCCGAGCGCACCGAGGCCCCCGCCGCCTCCCGCTCGGACCGCACCACCGCCCCGCAGGCCGAGTCGAAGAAGACCGTCACCACGCCGACCGGCGAGAAGGTCAAGAAGGGCGACGGCGAGTACAAGGTCGTCTCCGGCGACTCGCTGAGCAAGATCGCCGCCGACCACGAGGTCAAGGGCGGCTGGCAGAAGCTGTTCGAGCTGAACAAGGACATCGTCAAGGACGCCGACCTGATCTACCCGGGTCAGCAGCTGCACCTGACGAAGTAGTCGCGGCTCGCTCCTCCCCGAGTGCCACCCCGGCCCGGCGCGCATTCCCCCGTATGCGCCCGGCCGGGGTGCTGCCGTTCGTGCTCCGGGGAGCGGCGGACCGTTCAACTGTTGTAGTTACTGATCGGTAAAAATCTGACCGTTTGTCCGGCAATGTGTTCCCCCGGGTCCTTTTTCGTCCCAGGGGTCGGGCGGTCGGCCGACTGATCGGGCCGGGCCGGTTAGGCTCTTGTCGCAAGGCCAAAGCGACCCTGCACAACCAGCGTCATATCCCAGAAGGAGATGCCTCGTGCCGTCCATCGACGTCGTCGTAGCCCGGGAAATCCTCGACTCCCGCGGAAACCCCACGGTCGAGGTAGAGGTCGGCCTCGACGACGGCAGCACGGGCCGTGCTGCCGTTCCGTCCGGCGCCTCCACCGGTGCGTTCGAGGCCATTGAGCTTCGCGACGGTGACCCCAACCGCTACCAGGGCAAGGGCGTCGAGAAGGCCGTCCTCGCCGTGATCGAGCAGATCGGCCCGGAGCTCGTCGGCTACGACGCCACCGAGCAGCGGCTGATCGACCAGGCGATGTTCGACCTGGACGCCACCGAGAACAAGGGCTCGCTCGGCGCCAACGCCATCCTCGGCGTCTCGCTGGCCGTCGCCCACGCCGCGTCCGAGGCCTCGGACCTGCCGCTCTTCCGCTACCTCGGCGGCCCGAACGCGCACCTGCTGCCCGTTCCGATGATGAACATCCTCAACGGCGGTTCGCACGCCGACTCCAACGTGGACATCCAGGAGTTCATGATCGCGCCGATCGGCGCGGAGTCCTTCTCCGAGGCGCTGCGCTGGGGTGCCGAGGTCTACCACACGCTGAAGAAGGTCCTGAAGACCAAGGGCCTGTCGACCGGTCTCGGCGACGAGGGCGGCTTCGCGCCGAACCTGGAGTCCAACCGCGCCGCCCTCGACCTCATCCTTGAGGCCATCAAGGAGGCCGGCTACGTCCCGGGCAAGGACATCGCGCTCGCGCTCGACGTCGCCGCGTCCGAGTTCTACAAGGACGGCAAGTACGAGTTCGAGGGCAAGGCCCGCTCGGCCGCCGAGATGACCGAGTACTACGAGGAGCTCGTCTCCGCGTACCCGCTGGTCTCCATCGAGGACCCGCTGTTCGAGGACGACTGGGCCGGCTGGAAGACCATCACCGACAAGCTCGGCGCCAAGGTGCAGATCGTCGGCGACGACCTGTTCGTCACCAACCCGGAGCGCCTGGCCCGCGGCATCGAGGAGGGCTCCGCCAACGCCCTGCTCGTCAAGGTCAACCAGATCGGCTCGCTGACCGAGACCCTGGACGCCGTCGAGCTGGCCCAGCGCAACGGCTTCAAGTGCATGATGTCCCACCGCTCCGGCGAGACCGAGGACGTCACCATCGCCGACCTCGCGGTCGCGGTGAACTGCGGCCAGATCAAGACCGGCGCCCCGGCCCGCTCGGACCGCGTCGCCAAGTACAACCAGCTGCTGCGCATCGAGGAGATCCTCGACGACGCCGCGGTGTACGCGGGCCGCTCGGCGTTCCCGCGGTTTCGCTCTGCGAACCAGTAAGCACAGCAAGGGCTGATCATCCCCATCGGCCCGCCAGGGGCCGAAGGCCATGGCCTCCGTCCGTCCCCACACTCGGTCCCGTACCGTGTGCGGGGACGGACGTGCGTAGTGGGGAGGCGGGGACATGGCCGCGAAGGACCGGGACCGGTTCTCCACCGCGACCCGGCTGCGACTGCTCGGCGAGCAGACCGCGGCCCGCGTCTACCGGTCCCAGAACCGCCGCCAGGCCCACCGCTCACGGCTCACCGGCCGGGCGGCCTTCCTCGCGCTCGTGGTCTGCTCGCTGGTGGTCGCGCTCGCGTACCCGATGCGGCAGTACGTCTCGCAGCGGGACGAGATCGCCGACCAGGAGCGCCTCGCGCAGGAGGCCAAGGCCCGTACCGAGGAGCTGCGCGACGAGAAGGCGCGCCTCCAGGACGACGCGTACATCCGGCAGCTGGCCCGTACGCACCTGCACTACCTTCTTCCCGGGGAGACCGGCTACACCGTGATCGACCCCGACGCGGTCAAGGAGCGCGAGGGCAGGACGGACGAGTCCGGCCGGCCGTGGCACTCCAACCTCTGGGACGGCGTGGACAGCGCCGACCGCGACTGACTTTCTCCATCCATCTGCAGAACCGCAGTTCGAGCAGCCCGATCAGAACCTAGGCAGGCATGGAAACGCCCCCTCCCCAGACCGAGTCCACCGCGCCCACCGAGGCGGACATCGCCGCGTTCCAGCAGCAGCTGGGCCGTCCGCCGCGCGGTCTGCGCGCGATCGCGCACCGCTGCCCGTGCGGCAACCCGGACGTGGTCGAGACGCAGCCCCGGCTGGAGGACGGTACGCCGTTCCCGACGACGTACTACCTGACGTGCCCGCGTGCCGCGTCCGCGATCGGCACGCTGGAGGCGAACGGGGTCATGAAGGAGATGACCGAGCGCCTCGGTACGGACCCCGAGCTGGCCGCCGCGTACCGGGCCGCGCACGAGGACTACATCGCGCGGCGCGACGCGATCGAGGTGCTGGAGGGCTTTCCGAGCGCGGGGGGCATGCCGGACCGGGTGAAGTGCCTGCACGTTCTGGTGGGGCACTCGCTGGCCGCGGGGCCGGGGGTGAACCCGCTGGGCGACGAGGCGATCGCGATGCTGCCGGAGTGGTGGCGCAAGGGGCCGTGCGTTTCGCCGTGCGGCGCGCCGGACGAGGACTGACTGTTCGTTCCCCGGGGGCTCCGCCCCCGGACCCCTGCTCCTCAATCGCCGGAGGGGCTTGGCTTGGGGGGGGGGGGGGGGGGGGGGGGGGGGGGGCCCCCCCCCCCCCCCCCCCCCCGCGCCCCCCCCCCCGGGGGCGCCCCCCCCCCCCCCCCCCCCCCCCCCCCCCCCCCCCCCCCCCCCCCCCCCCCCCC
>NZ_JBIWKI010000013.1:0-231566 GCF_044765565.1 Streptomyces sp. NPDC102437
GCGGCGCGGCCGCCCGCCCCCCCCCCCCCCCGCGGGGGGGGCGGCGGGGGGCGGGGGGGGGGGGGCGCCGCCGCGCCGCGCCCCCCCCCCCCCCCCCCCCCCCCCCCCACGGCCGGGGTACGTTCTCCTTGTCACACGACCGAGGGAATCGATCCCGCGCAAGAGTGATTCATGCCACGCGCCCCTGTGGCATCGGTCACCCGGCCAGGAAGCGCCAGTTCCGGTATTCGCCCTGATCGCAAGGCAACAAAAGGTTTCGGTACGGCATGCGGTGGCCGACGTCCACCTTGCGAGACGGTAACGGAGAGTGCAACCATCGCGGTATCTCCCAGCCCTCGCAAGGTAGGTCGTCTGTGTCTGCTCAGCACATAGCCAAAGCCCGAACCACAGCAGTCGTGCTCGCCGGCGGTACCGGTCAGCGCGTGGGTCTGTCCATTCCCAAGCAGCTGCTGAAGATCGCAGGCAAGGCTGTCATCGAGCACACACTGTCGATCTTCCAGCAGGCCGACTCCATCGACGACGTCATCGTGCTGATGGCTCCGGGCTACGTGCCCGACGTGGAGAAGATCGTGGCCAAGGCGGGGCTCACCAAGGTCACCAGGGTGATCGAGGGCGGCTCCACGCGCAACGAGACCACCGAGCGTGCCATCGCGGCGCTCGGCGAGGGCCTGGCCGAGGGCGAGGACCGCAACGTCCTCTTCCACGACGCCGTGCGCCCGCTGCTCTCGCAGCGTGTCATCAAGGACTGCGTCGACGCACTGGACCGCTACCAGGCGGTCGACGTCGCCATCCCGTCCGCGGACACGATCATCGTGACCCGCACCCACGGCGGCGACGGCGAGTTCATCACCGATGTGCCCGACCGCTCCCGGCTGCGCCGTGGCCAGACGCCGCAGGCCTTCAAGCTCTCCACGATCCGCCGGGCCTACGAGGTCGCAGCCGGCGACCCGAACTTCCAGGCCACCGACGACTGCTCGGTCGTGCTCAAGTACCTTCCCGACGTACCGATCTACGTCGTGGCCGGCGACGAGTACAACATGAAGGTCACGCAGCCGGTCGACGTCTTCATCGCCGACAAGCTCTTCCAGCTGGCCTCCACGGCCGCTCCGCAGCCGGCCGACGACGCCGCCTACCGCGAGCTGCTCACCGGCAAGACCCTCGTCGTCTTCGGCGGCTCGTACGGCATCGGCGCGGACATCGCGACGCTCGCCGAGTCCTACGGTGCCACCGTCTACGCCCTGGGCCGCTCCACCACCGGTACGCACGTGGAGAACCCCGAGCACATCGACGAGGCGCTCTCCAAGGCGTACGCCGACACCGGCCGCGTCGACTACGTGATCAACACCGCGGGCGTGCTCCGCATCGGCAAGCTCGCCGAGACGGACAGCGCGGTCATCCAGGAAGCGCTGAACGTCAACTACCTGGCACCCGTGCAGATCGCCCGCGCCTCGTACAAGTACCTCGCCGAGACCAAGGGCCAGCTGCTGCTCTACACCTCCAGCAGCTACACCCGGGGCCGCGCGGAGTACAGCCTCTACTCGTCGACCAAGGCCGCCATGGTCAACCTCACCCAGGCGCTCTCGGACGAGTGGGCGGCCGACGGCGTGCGGGTGAACTGCGTGAACCCCGAGCGCACCGCCACCCCGATGCGCACCAAGGCGTTCGGCGACGAGCCCGCGGGCACGCTGCTCTCCTCGGAGGCGGTAGCCCGGACCTCGCTCGACGTGCTGCTCTCGGAGATGACCGGCCACGTCATCGACGTACGCCAGCAGGACCCGACCCGGGGTGCCTCCGAGGCGTCCGGTTTCGAGCAGGCGCTTGCCGCTGTGCTGGACCGACAGGCCGATGTGTAATACTGCTTGACAATCGACTATTCGGACCCCTGCCGTCGCCGAGCGCGAACTGCAGGGGTCCGAATTCGTGAAGCTCTGTCTTCACATTCCCCTCGTAAGGTAAACAAGTCGGCACCCTCGGGAGCGGTACTTCGTGATTTCGAAAGCCATGCGTTTGGCTCGGGTGGGCAGCGGTTCGGAGCTGGCCGCCGCGCTCCTGATGGCTGTGGGGTTCCCGTGCATAATGCTCGCGGCAATAATCCCCAATCTCTGGTTCTTCGCGGCGGCCACAGTGGTCACCTATCTCGCGGACCGGTATCTGCACCATTGCGGCAGCTACCTGATCAACCGGCTCGCCGCGGTCCGGGCAGGGCTTTCGATCCGCTTCCTGGTCCGGCAGCTGCTGCTCGTCCTGCTGCTCTCCCGCATGGGATACGGCGAGGAGACGCTCTTCTACGTGACGGTCGCCTGCCTCCTGGCGTTCTACGGACTCCAGGCACCGCAGAGCGCGATCGTCACGCTGATCCGGCTGCGCCGCAAGCTGCCGGTGGTCACCCGCAACATCGATCTGGAGCGGGTGCGGATTCCCGACGCTCCGTCGCTGCTGCTGACGAACCGTCCCGCGGAGAAGATGCTCCACCTGGACGTCTTCGCGGTCGCGGGCGTGCTGATCGCGGCCGAGACCCGTGTGTACGGCATCGCCTACGCGGGTCTCGCCCTGACGCTCGTACTGGCACTCGGCTACCTGCTCCTCCTCCTTCCGTACATCCGGCCGAAGCGGCTCGTGGCGTCGGGGGACAAGGTGCTGGAGGCGGTGGACACCTGGCTGCGCGAGTACAAGCCGACCGTGGTCCTCTACTTCTCGGGGTCCAAGGAGTCGGCCTACCAGGCCAACATGTGGCTGGAGACGATGGCGCAGCTCGGCGGCCGGCCGATGATCCTGCTCCGTGAGCGCAACATCCTGCCGCAGCTCGCCACGACCTCGGTGCCGGTGCTCTGCGTGCCCGGTGGCGTGCACCTGATGAACCTGAACCTCTCGTCGGTGCGGGTCGCGCTCTACGCGGCCAACGTCGGCAAGAACATCCACCTGCTCCGGGTGCCGACGATGAAGCACGTCTTCATCGGCCACGGCGACAGCGACAAGATCGCCAGCGTCAACCCGTACAGCAAGGTGTACGACGAGGTGTGGACCGCGGGCCGGGCCGGCCGTGACCGTTACGCGCTGGCCGACGTCGGAGTGCGCGACGAGGACATCGTGGAGGTGGGCCGCCCGCAGCTGGCCACCATCGAGTCCTGGTCCGGTACGCAGAAGAACCCGATCCCCACCGTGCTGTACGCCCCCACGTGGGAGGGCTGGGACGACAACCCGGGCAACACCTCCCTGCTGCTGGCCGGCGAGAACATCGTCAGGCGGCTGCTGGAGGCCGAGCAGCCGGTCCGGCTGCTGTACAAGCCGCACCCCTTCACCGGCACCCGCAGCGCCAAGGCCAAGGCCGTGCACCTGCGCATCACCGCGATGATCGAGCAGGCCGCCGCCGAACGTGCCGGCGACCCCCGCTGGGCGGAGCAGTCGGCCGCGCTCCAGGGCGAGCAGGCCGCGGCGCGGGCGGAGCTGGTCCGTATCGAGGCGCGGCTGGCCGAGCTGGCCGGCGGTGGCCGCATCGCCCGGGACGAGGCCGAGCTGTCCCGGGACTCGCTGGCCGACCCGGCGCGCGAGGCCGAGACGGCGAAGCTCAAGGACGAGTGGAACGCCGCGTCCTGGCGTGCGCAGGGCTGGTGGGAGCACCGGGTCATCACCGGCGCCCAGATGCGGCTGTACGACTGCTTCAACGAGTCGGACGCCATGGTCTCTGACATCTCCAGCGTGGTGTCCGACTTCATCGCGAGCGGCAAGCCGTACGCGGTCACGGACTCGGCCGAACTGGGCGAGGAAGAGTTCCGCCGGCAGAACACCGCGGTGCGTGCCGCGGTGATCCTGTCCAACTCGGCGGCCGAGCTGGACCAGCTGCTCACCGCGGTGACGTCTCCGGCCGAGGACGCGCGGGCGGACGCCAGGCGGGAGTTGAAGCAGTACCTCCTCGGGCCGGACGAGCCCACCTCGATCGTGCAGTTCGACACGGCCGTGAAGGAGCTCGCGGCCAAGTCCGACGCGCGGAACACCGGAGTGGCGAAGAGCCTTAGTGAACCGGTGAGCGGCTGAGAAGCCGACCATTCGCCTTACATGATCGAGCAAGGCCCGGCATACCCCCCAAAGGGTTGTGCCGGGCCTTTGTGATTAGTGTCACCTTTTGGTGGCGTGGTGCAAGACAACCAACTGGCCGGACCGACTGTCTTCTGTTTGTGTGAACGAGACGCAAATTCCTGACGTGACCGTGGTTGTCGGTGCATATGAGGCGATGCCCTACCTCATCCGTTGTCTCGAATCGGTGGAGGCGCAGACCATCGGCGCCGACCGCATCGAAATCGTCGCGGTCGACGATGGTTCCACCGATGGCACGGGTGAGTACCTGGAGGAATTCGCCGCGAGGTCGCAGGTCCCGACCAGAGTGGTGAGACAGAAGAACTCCGGCGGTCCCAGCGGCCCGCGCAATGTGGGCATCGGCCTGGCCCGCGGCCGCTACGTGTTCTTCCTGGACGCCGACGACTACTTCGGTGACGAGGCCCTGGAGCGGATGGTGGCCATGGCCGACCGGGCGGGCACCGACGTGGTGCTCGGCAAGGTGGTCGGCGTGAACCGGGGGGCACCGCAGTCGATGTGGCGGGCCACCAAGGAGCGGGTCAACGTCTACAACTCCAAGGTCATTTACACCCTGAGCGCCCAGAAGCTCTTCCGGCGTGAACTCCTGGAACGGCTCTCCCTGAGATTCGACGAGAATCTCAAAACCGGTGAGGATGCCCTCTTCACGATGGAGGCATATCTCCGCGGTGCCGGGGTCTCGGTGATCTCCAATTACGTCTGCTATTACCTGGTGGGCCGTGACGACGGGAAGCACGTCACGAAGAGCGGCACCTATGAATGGCGATTCGACTCGATGCGCGCCATGATGGCACTCATTCACCGGATCGAGCCTGCGGGTCCGAAAAGGGATTTCCTCATGGTCCGGCCCTTCACGGTGGGGATGCTCCAGCAGTTCGGCCCGATCGTGTTGAAGGATTCGGAGGAAGTCCGTCGGCACAAGATGGAACTCGCGGCTCCGCTCATGGACGCGTACTGGGACGACGGCGTGGCCCGGCTGATCAAGGTGCCCGAGCGGCTTCGTCTCGCCTGTGTGGCACGGGGCAGGATGGATCTGCTCATCGAGATGGTGCGGTACATCCGGGCGAAGACGGTCCCGGACGTGGTCAGTTCGCGCGACGGCCGGAAGCTCTACCTCGCGTACCCGCACTTCCGCGACCGCAGGGCCGGTCTGGCCGAGTCCAACTACGAGGTCACCGTGCCGGACTGGCACGACGGCAAGCGCATAGACCGGCCGAAGGTCGCCGCCCGGCGGGCTTCGCTGTCCCGGCGGGTGGTCCGCAGGATGCGCCGCGACGTGCGTCGGTGGAAGCAGCGGCTGAACGCGGCGTGACGTCAGCTCGTCAGCCGGTCGTACCGCGAATGAGCCAGGCGGACGGATTCACCCGAAATCGCATCGAGAAGCTCAGTAAGGTCGTTGGGACATCGTGCTCGCGACAGGACCGACAGAACACCATATGGGGACTGGTCACGTGAAGGCTCTCGTACTATCCGGAGGGGCCGGCACCCGCCTGCGTCCCATCACACACACTTCGGCCAAGCAGCTGGTGCCGGTGGCGAACAAGCCCGTGCTGTTCTACGGGCTGGAAGCCATCGCGGAAGCCGGAATCACCGAGGTCGGCATCATCGTGGGTGACACCGCCCCCGAGATCCGTGAGGCGGTCGGTGACGGTTCCGCGCTCGGCATCGAGGTCACCTACATCCCGCAGGACGAGCCGCTCGGCCTCGCCCACGCGGTGCTGATCGCCCGCGACTTCCTGGGCGACGACGACTTCGTCATGTATCTCGGCGACAACTTCATCGTCGGCGGGATCACCGGTCTGGTGGACGGATTCCGCGCGGACAGGCCCGACGCGCAGATCCTGCTGACGCAGGTTCCCAACCCCACCTCCTTCGGTGTCGCGGAGCTCGACGCCGACGGCCGGGTGGCGGCGCTGGAGGAGAAGCCGAAGGAGCCCAAGAGCGATCTGGCGCTCGTCGGCGTCTACCTCTTCACCCCCGCCATCCATGAGGCGGTCCGCTCGATCGAGCCGTCCTGGCGCGGCGAGCTGGAGATCACGCACGCCATCCAGTGGCTGATCGACCAGAAGCGCGACGTGCGCTCCACCACGATCCGCGGCTACTGGAAGGACACCGGCAACGTCACCGACATGCTGGAGGTCAACAGGACCGTCCTGGAGGCCGTCGAGCCGTTCCAGGAGGGCGCCGACGTCGACGAGGACAGCGAGATCATCGGCCGGGTCCGGATCGAGCCGGGCGCCAAGGTCAGCGGCAGCCGCATCGTCGGGCCCGCGATCATCGGCGCCCGTTCGGTGATCAGCGGGGCGTACGTGGGCCCGTTCACCTCGGTCTCGGAGGACGTCCGCATCGAGGACAGCGAGATCGAGTACTCCATCGTTCTGCGGGGCGCCTCCATCGCGGGTGTCCGCCGCGTCGAGGCGTCGCTCATCGGCCGTGACGTCGAAGTGACCCCCGCCCCCCGTTCCCCGTCCGCCCACCGACTCGTGCTCGGCGACCACAGCAAGGTGCAGATCTCTTCATGACCACCAACATCCTGGTGACCGGCGGCGCCGGCTTCATCGGTTCGCACTACGTCCGTACGGTGCTCGGCCCCGAGGGCCCCGGCGACATCGCCGTCACCGTGCTCGACAAGCTCACCTACGCGGGCAACCCGGCCAACCTCGACGAGGTGCGTGACCACCCCGGTTTCCGGTTCGTGCAGGGTGACATCTGCGACCCGGAGCTGGTCGCCAAGCTGATGGCCGAGCACGACCAGGTGGTGCACTTCGCCGCCGAGTCCCACGTGGACCGTTCCATCGACGGCGGCGCCGAGTTCGTCCGTACCAACGTGGTGGGCACCCACACCCTGATCCACGCCGCGCACCTGGCGGGCATCAAGACCTTCGTGCACATCTCCACCGACGAGGTCTACGGCTCGATCGACGAGGGCTCCTGGCCCGAGACCCACCCGCTCGCGCCCAACTCGCCGTACTCCGCGGCCAAGGCGTCCAGCGACCTGATCGCGCTCTCGTACCACCGCACCCACGGCCTCGACGTGCGGGTGACCCGCTGCTCCAACAACTACGGGCACCACCACTTCCCCGAGAAGGTCATCCCGCTCTTCGTCACCAACCTGCTGGACGGCAAGACGGTCCCGCTCTACGGCGACGGCGCCAACGTCCGGGACTGGCTGCACATCGACGACCACGTCCAGGGCATCGAACTGGTCCGCACCAGGGGCCGGGCCGGCGAGGTCTACAACATCGGCGGCGGCACCGAGCTCTCCAACAAGGAGCTCACCGGCCTGCTGCTGGACGCCTGCGGCGCCGACTGGGACACCAGCGTCACCTACGTAGAGGACCGCAAGGGCCACGACCGCCGCTACTCGGTCGACTGCACCAAGATCCGCGAGGAACTCGGCTACGAGCCCCGCAAGGACTTCCGCACCGGCCTCGCCGAGACCGTGCAGTGGTACCGCGACAACCGCGCCTGGTGGGAGCCGCTGAAGGACCGGGCCGCCCTGTGAGCGCCGTCTGGCTGGTCACCGGAGCCGCCGGGATGCTGGGCCAGGACGTCCTGGCCAGGCTGGCCGGTGAGGACGTCACCGCCGTCGCCGCGGACCGGGCGGCACTGGACATCGCCGACCCGGATTCGGTACGGGCGGCCTTCGGGAAGCACCGCCCCGCCGTCGTGGTGAACTGCGCCGCCTGGACCGCGGTCGACGACGCGGAGTCCCAGGAGGACGCCGCGCTGCGGGTCAACGGCACGGGCCCCGGTGTCCTCGCCGAGGCCTGCCGCGAGCACGGCGCCGTTCTCCTCCAGGTCTCCACGGACTACGTCTTCGCCGGTGACGGCGAGAAGCCGTACGCCGAGGACGACCCGACCGGACCGCGCAGCGCCTACGGCCGTACCAAGCTGGCCGGCGAACAGGCCGTGCTGAGCACCCTGCCGGAGACCGGTTACGTGGTCCGCACCGCCTGGCTGTACGGCGCGGGCGGCGGCAACTTCGTCCGTACGATGATCAAGCTGGAGGGCGTCAAGGACACCCTCGACGTGGTGGACGACCAGCGCGGTCAGCCCACCTGGACCGTCGATCTGGCCGACCGGCTGGTCCGGCTGGGGCAGGCCGCCCTCGCGGGCACCGCTCCGGCAGGCGTCTACCACGGCACCAGCGGCGGCGAGACGACCTGGTTCGGCTTCACCCGGGAGATCTTCCGGCTGCTCGGCACCGACCCGGAGCGGGTCCGCCCCACGACCAGCGAGGCCTTCGTGCGGCCGGCCCCCCGGCCGGCGTTCAGCGTGCTGGGCCACGACCGCTGGGCCGCGGCCGGGATCGAACCGGTCCGCGACTGGCGGGCGGCACTCGCGGAAGCATTTCCGGCACTTGTCGCGGCGGAGCGGCCGTGATCACAAAGACCCTGATCACAAAGGCCGTGATCATCAGTTGATCGTATGGCTGGTTGAATCTCGTCGAATTTCAAAGAAATCCATAACCAAGGTTTACATCGGGGAGAACGCTTACATCGCAGTGCGGTCATGAGGTAACTTCGCCGGGAACCGGACCAGTTGGTTTCCTCCGAAGGGCAGCTCCACGTGAACCGCCACGACTTCCTGCGCCATCTGCACCGCATCTACCGGCCTCGGAACTATCTGGAGATCGGGGTCAACGACGGCAGAAGCCTGGCCCTCTCGCGGGTCCCTTCCGTCGCCGTCGACCCCGCCTTCCGGGTCGTGACGGACATCAGCTGTGACGTCCACCTGGTCAGAGCCACGAGCGACGACTTCTTCGCCCGCAAGGACCCGCTGCTGCACCTGCGCAACGGCCGGAACCCGTTCCGCGCCCTCGCCCGCCGCGACGCGCTCAACGTCCTCGGGGGAGACCCGAAGCTGGAGCTCTCCTTCATCGACGGGATGCACCTCTTCGAGTACGCCCTGCGCGACTTCATGAACGTGGAGAAGCACTCCCGCTGGTCGAGCGTGATCGTGCTCGACGACATGCTGCCGCGCGACGTCGACGAGGCGGCCCGCGACCGGCACACCAAGTACTGGACCGGCGATGTGTACAAGGTGGTGCAGGTGCTGCGCCGCTATCGCCCCGATCTGCTGGTCGTCGAGGTGGACACCGAACCGACCGGCGTGGTCGCCGTGTTCGGTGCCGACCCGGAGAACAACGTCCTGAAGAACGAGTACGACAAGATCATCGAGGAGTTCGTCGTACCCGACCCGCAGGACGTGCCCGAAGAGGTGCTCGTCCGCAAGAACGCGGTCCGTCCCGAGGCGCTGCTCCGTGCCGACTTCTGGCCGGCCCTGGCCCGCGCCCGCAACCTGCGCCGCCCCCGCTCGGCGTTCGCGCCGCTGCGCTCGCGCATCGAGTCGGTGACGGGCTGACCGCACCCGGACGACGCGAAGCCCCCGTGATCCGTACGGACCACGGGGGCTTCGGCGTACCGGCCCGGACGGCTCAGCCGCGGGCCCGCATCTGCGCGTAGTACTCCTGGCACGCCTCGTACGAGGGCAGCAGGCCCTGCTCCGCGGCCTCGGCCAGCGAGGGCGCCGCGGCGTCCTTGTCGGAGAGCAGCGGGGTGATCCCCTGCGGCCACTCGATGCCCAGCTCGGGGTCGAGCGGGTTGATGCCGTGTTCGCGGCCGGGCGCGTAGCCCTCGGAGCACAGATAGGCGACCGAGGCGTCGTCCGTCAGCGCCATGAAGGCGTGGCCGAGGCCCTCGGCGAGGTACACGGAGTGGTGGTCCACGTCGTCGAGCCGGACGGCCTCCCACTGCTGGTACGTGGGGGAGCCGACCCGGATGTCCACGATGACGTCGAGCACCGCGCCGCGCACGCACTTGACGTACTTCGCCTGGCTCGGCGGTACGTCGGCGAAGTGCACCCCGCGCAGCGTCCCCCGGCTGGAGACGGAGAAGTTGGCCTGCGCCAGCCGCAGCGTATGGCCGACGGCCTCGCTGAGCTCCGACGCCTTGAACCACTCGTGGAAGCTGCCGCGGCTGTCCGGGAAGACCTTGGGCTCATGCACCCAGGCCCCTGCGATGGAGAGCTGCCGCATGCGATCACGTCCTTGTTCCGATGTGTCTGGTTCGGGTTCCCGGGGGGGCCGTTTCCTGGCGGAAGACGGCCGATTCGTGCGGCGAGGGTCAGCCGGTGATCCGGGCGGCGAGGCGGCGCGCACGCTTCCGGCCCTTTGCCGGGAGCCTGCGCACGACCGGACCGCCGACGGCACGCAGCGCGCGGCGCAGGGTCGCCTTCCGGCGCTTCTTGGCCACGTCGGCCATGAGCTCCGCCGGGATCCGCGGCAGATCCGGGTCCACCTCGATCCGGCCGCCGGCGCCGATGGTGACGTCGCAGAGGCCGAGCGCGGGGCCCTTCTTGCCGTCCAGCCGGACGGCGAGCTTCCAGGCACCTGGTGCCACACCGGGGGCGCGACCGGGGACGGTGATGTGGGCCCGGCCGCCCGTCGGGTGGAGCGAGGTGTTCAGCGCGTGCCCGGACGAGGCGGTTCCGTCGGCCGGGCTCAGGACCAGCTGGACGTCGGAGGAGCCGGTCGCGGCGGTGGTGAAGAGTTCCAGCCGGAGTTCGGTCCGGCGGCCCGGGGTCCGCAGAACGGGCCGGTCGGCCAGGTAGTCGGCGAGCTTCTTGCTCCGTCGGGCGACATCGAGCGTGAGATTGCCGAACGGGTCGGTGAAGTACGGGATGACGGCGCGGGCGGGCGAGCCGAGCGAGGCAGGCAGGCAGGCGGTGTCCACGCCGGGGGCCCGGTCGGCGCCGAGCCGTGCCTTGCGGACCACGCCCAGGCCGCGCAGCGGGACCCAGACGTCCCAGAAACCGCGGGAGACCCGGCCGCGTCCCTGGACCGCCTCCGAGGAGACATGGCCGCTGCCGTGCAGGACCACCTCGCAGGCTCCGTCGCCGAGTTCCTCGATCCGCCTGTCGAACTTCGCCGGGCAGGGCCACTCGACGGCCGTCTCGCGGTTGCGCAGGGAAAGTTCGGCGGAGAAGCCGTCGAGGTCGTCGGTGACGTCGAGGAGTTCGTCCTCGGCCAGCAGCCCGTCCCCGTTGTCCGGGTGCAGGAAGTAACGGCCGTCCCGGCGCAGCAGTTTCACCGGGGATTCTTCGTCGCCCTGGACCAGCCGGGCGGTGACGGTGACGGCGACCCGGCCGTCCGGCTGCCAGGCGAACTCCTCCAGGCGGGCCGCCGCCTTGACGGATCCGGCGAACCGGGCGATCCGCAGCAGCCCCTCCCGGTCGTCCCTGCGCAGGAGGGTGGAGCGGATCCGCAGCAGCGGGCCGAGACCGTCGTGCACCCCGTCGCCCATGAAGTCGACGGCAAGCGGCCTGATCGCGTCGCACATCTGGTCGTAGAAGTCGGGCTGGTACTTCACTACCGCGGGTTCGCTGAGTCGGCTGAGCATCTCGACGCGGTAGAACCGGCGCAGCAGCAGGTCCCGGAACTCGCCCGGCTCGGTGTTGGCCACCACGACGTCGAGGACTTCGCGCAGATTTCCGTAGTAGTCGGCCGGGACGATCTTGGTGGATCCCGCGTTCTTGCCGTCGTCGCGGCGGGAGTAGAAGTAGCAGGTGTAGTCGCCGAGGATGGAGACGACTTCCGCCGGGAAGTAGGCCTCCATCATGTAGAGCTGGTCCTCCAGGCGGCGCTTGCCCTCGGGGTAGGCGATGCCGTTCTTGCGGAGGAACTCCGTACGGAACATCTTGTGCGGCGTGAGGCTGTCGTACAGCGGGGCGTCATGCAGTGTGCACTTCTCGCGGTTCTTCTTGAACACGCCGTGCGGGACACCGCGGAAGTTGCTGGCCACCTTGCCGATGACGATGTCGGAGCCGTTGCGCCGCCCCATCTCGTACAGCCGTCGCAGGGCGTCGGAGGCGAGGTGGTCGTCCTGGTCGACGAACTGGACGTACTCGCCCTTCGCCTCTTCCACACCGATGTTGCGGGGTTTTCCCGGCCAGCCGGAGTTCGGGATGGTGATCACACGGAAATGCGGGTGCTCCCCGGCCAGCTTCTCAAGTCGCTCACGAGTGTCGTCCGTCGAGCCGTCGTTGACGAAGAGAACTTCGAATTCCCCTGCGGGGAGGGTCTGTCGCAGCAGCGAGTCGATGCAGGGGTCGATGTACTTGCCCGGGTTGTATACAGGAATGACGACACTTACTTTGACTGGCATTGCTGCTGTCCCATGTCTGTTGGAAGTCCCTCTGGCCGGCGGCGGATCGGGGCGCCTGCGCTGCTGAATATGGGCATAGGAAGCCACCCGCCGTGCACCCTATCGGCTGTTAGATGGTCGAGATGCCTCGATGGTTGCGCAAAGCGCCTCGGCGTGATCCTGCCGACAGTGCGTGATACCGCCTGAAGATCCGAACGGAATTCGGTATGGACAAGCGGGCGCCCTGCGGGGGAGCGGTATGAGGGGATGTGGAGCAGCACTGTTCCGGGGTGCCACGGCTCGCCCGGACCTCTGGCGCGGATCCGCGCCAGAGGTCCAGAGGGCGGAACGCGCGGGCGCCGGATCCGCCGCTCGCGTAGATTGCGGGGGCTGGGCGAGGCCGAATCATTGGGGATGGAAGTGTCAGGGGCAAGGCAGGGCGTCACAGAGGCCCGCAGGATCGTGGTCAAGGTCGGTTCCTCATCCCTCACCACCGCGGCCGGCGGCCTCGACGCGGACCGTGTCGACGCGCTCGTCGACGTGCTGGCGAAGGTGCGCAGCGGCGGGGAGCGCGAGATCGTGCTCGTCTCCAGCGGCGCCATCGCGGCCGGGCTCGCCCCGCTCGGACTGGTGCGCCGCCCCAAGGATCTGGCCCGGCAGCAGGCCGCCGCCAGCGTCGGCCAGGGACTGCTCGTCGCCCGCTACACCGCCTCCTTCGCACGGTACGGCGTACGCGTCGGCCAGGTGCTGCTCACCAGCAACGACACCAGCCGCCGCGCCCACTACCGCAACGCCTACCGCACCCTGGACCAGCTCCTGGACATGGGCGCGCTCCCGGTCGTCAACGAGAACGACACCGTCGCCACCGACGAGATCCGGTTCGGCGACAACGACCGGCTGGCCGCGCTCGTCGCCCATCTCGTCCGCGCGGATCTGCTGGTCCTGCTCTCGGACGTGGACGGCCTGTACGACGGCGACCCCAGCACCCCGGGTACCTCACGCGTCGCCGAGGTGACCGGTCCCGAGGACCTGGCGGGCGTCACCATCGGCAGCGCCGGGAAGGCGGGCGTCGGCACCGGCGGCATGGTCACCAAGGTCGAGGCCGCCCGGATCGCCACGGCCGCCGGCGTCCCCGTCGTCCTCACCTCGGCCAGCCGGGCCGCCGACGCCCTGGCCGGCCGCGACACCGGCACGTACTTCCACCGCACCGGTCGCCGCTCCGCGGACCGGCTGCTCTGGCTCGCCCATGCCTCCACCCCGCAGGGCTCACTGACCCTCGACGACGGGGCCGTGCAGGCGGTCGTCGAACGCCACAGCTCGCTGCTGCCCGCCGGAATCGCCTCGGTCGAGGGCGAGTTCACCGCCGGTGACCCGGTGGAGCTGCGCGATCTCGCAGGCCGGCCGGTGGCCCGCGGACTCGTCAATTTCGACGCCAGGGAGATCCCGCAGCTGCTCGGCCGCTCCACCCGCGAACTGGCACGGGAGCTCGGTCCGGCCTACGAGCGCGAGGTCGTACACAGGGACGATCTGGTCGTACTGCACTCCTGACACAGTCCTGAAACGACTGAAAGTCCAGCCTCGGGGCAGGGACCTTCACGAAAACCGCCCCATCCCCGGCCGCGGGCTGGTCAACTCTGTAACGGGGAAACAGCGGGGTACAGCACAGCAAACGCATTCACAGGAGGCCGCCGGTGAGACGAGCGCGCCCGGGGGCGCCGCCCCGAGGAACGGGTGGCCGGGCCCTGACCAGCGTCGGAGCAGGTGCCGGCTTCGACGCGAGCCGGACCAAGGAGCGAGGGGACGACCGGACCACCGGGTCCGAGCAGACGGTGGTGAAGGAGGAACGCACCCCGTCGAAGCTGTGGCACATCACGCTCAGCGTCTCGGGAGCGGCCACTTCGCTGTCGGAGATCAGACGTGGGCTCGAACAGCTCGCGCACGACCACCCCTTCCTGCTGACCAGCCGGTATGCCGCCGACCACGCGGAGATCCGCTACTGGGAAGAGGCCCGCGATCTGCACGACGCGGCGGCCGTCGCGCTGCGGCTGTGGGGCGAACACCGCTCCACGGCCAGACTCCCTCCCTGGGAGATCGTCGGCCTGGAGGTCATCGACCGCGAGACGTACCACCAGCGCGTCGCGGAGGGGTACGGGCCGCCCCCGGCCGCCCCGGTCGGAGTGCACCCGTACTGACCACCCCGCGCCCGCTGCCAAAACGGTTGTCCCGGCCGTGGCTGTCTCGCATCACGGGATAAGTGACGGATGCCCGCAGTGTGCGCACTACCCTGCGGGCATGACCACGCTCTCGCCGTACGACAACATGTCCCCGGTCGCTCAGACCGCCTACCGGGCACGCTCCGCCGCAGCGGACATCGCGCCGCTGCCGCGCGCGGCCAAGGACGCCGCACTCCTGGCGATCGCGGACGCGCTGGAGGTGCGGACGGGTGAGATCGTCACGGCCAACGCCGAGGACGTCGCCCGCGCCCGGGAGGCCGGGACCAGCGAGTCGATCATCGACCGGCTCACCCTCACCCCGGAGCGGATCCGAGCCATCGCCGCCGATGTGCGGGACGTGGCGGCACTGCCCGACCCGGTGGGCGAGGTCGTCCGCGGCTCGACCCTGCCCAACGGCATCGACCTGCGACAGGTCCGGGTGCCGCTCGGCGTGGTCGGGATCATCTACGAGGCCCGGCCCAACGTGACGGTCGACGCCGCGGCCCTCTGCCTGAAGTCCGGCAACGCCGTCCTGCTGCGCGGCTCGTCCTCCGCGTACTCCTCCAACGTCGCGCTGGTACGGGTGCTGCGCGACGCGGTCGGCGGCTCCGGCCTCCCGGCCGACGCGGTGCAGCTGGTCCCGGGCGAGAGCCGTGACGCGGTACGGGAGCTGATGCGGGCCCGCGGCCTGGTCGACGTACTCATCCCGCGCGGCGGCGCCTCGCTGATCCGCACGGTGGTCGAGGAATCCACCGTGCCGGTCATCGAGACCGGCACCGGCAACTGCCATGTCTACGTGGACGCGCAGACCGATCTCGACATGGCCGTGGACATCCTGATCAACTCCAAGGCGCAGCGCCCGAGCGTCTGCAACGCCGCCGAGACGCTGCTGGTCCACAAGGACGTCGCCGCGCAGTTCCTGCCGCGCGCACTGGACGCACTGGCCGAAGCGGGCGTGACCGTCCACGGCGACGAGCGGGTGCTCGAACACGCCGAGGGATCCAAGGCCACCGTGGTCGAGGCGACGCCGGAGGACTGGGAGACCGAGTACCTCTCCTACGACATCGCCGCGGCCGTCGTGGACTCGCTGGACGCGGCCGTCGCGCACATCCGGCTCTGGTCCTCCGGCCACACCGAGGCGATCGTGACCACCTCGCAGGCCGCGGCCCGCCGCTTCACCCAGCTGGTGGACTCCACGACGGTGGCCGTGAACGCGTCCACCCGCTTCACCGACGGCGGTCAGTTCGGCTTCGGCGCGGAGATCGGCATCTCCACGCAGAAGCTGCACGCCAGGGGTCCGATGGGTCTGCCGGAGCTCACCTCCACGAAGTACATCGTCACGGGCGACGGCCACGTGCGGTGACCCTGTGGTGGCATTCATCGGCCTTCGGCGACCTTCAGTGGCCGTCACGGGGCCGGTGAATGTTGCGGGCTCCCTGCCCAGAACGTCCCGGCGGGGCTAATCTGGAGCCGTGCCGGACGACGTGGGGGGCAGGCCGTTCCCGGACGGCTGGGAGCCCGACGACGACCGCGGGGGCGCGGACGAGGACTCCGCCTCCGTGGTGTTCGACGAGGACTTCGTACGGGCCGCCGCGATCCATGAGCCGACCGCCGTGGAGCGGCTGCTGGCGGCCGCCCAGGCGCGCGCCGAGGCCGAGGCATCCCGGGCGCGGGCGGGCGGAGGCCCCCTGGACGACGAGCTCTACGACGAGGAGTACGGCCCCGGCGCGTACAGCCGCGAGGGCGCCTACGACGACCCGCTGGACCCCGATGACGCCTCCGGCAGCGGCGGGCCCTACGGGCGCCACGGCGGCGCTCTGCGGCCCTACCGGGGTGCGGCGCGCTGGCACCGGCCGGTGGCCTGGCTGCTCGCCGTGCTGATGGGCATCGGAATGGTGGCGCTGGCCTTCAGCGCCGTCTACCGGAACAACTCGGGCAGCCGTCAGGACCCCGCCCCGCCGCCCGCCACGACCGGCGTGGACAGCACGCCGGGCTCCGTCCCGGACGCCACCCCATCGGCCCCCACGGGCTTTCTGCGCCCCACGGTGTCCGCGATCCCGCGCACGGACTGAGGCACGCGCCGACCGGGGCGCGGGCCGGCGACGGGCAGGCACCGCGTCGGCGGTGGTCGGCAAGCGCGTCGGCGTTTCTCCGTTTCTCCCGTGGTTGGCTCGCGGCTCGGCGTTTATCGCGGTCGTAATCGACCTACCCTGAAGGTGTGACCCCTCTCTTTGAGGGGGCTCCTCACTCGTCCGTACATGCGCAGTCGTGCGACGTCATACGAACTCATGACGGGCAGGCCCTGTCGAAGCCGTTCGGCCGAGGCGGAGCGAAGCGTTTCGGCCCCGGTCGATGACGTGGAGTCGGGAGAAGTCATGGCAGGTCGCGGAGAACCTCCGGAAGGGCCGCCCGAGAGTCCGACGGGCGGCGGTGAGGACGAGTACCGGTCACTCGTCTTCGACGAGTCGTTCGTGCGCGCTGCCCGGCTGCGGGAATTCTCCGCCCAGGAGCGCATGGAGGACCACGCCCCCGCCGTACGCAGTCTGCCGGCCAGGCGCCTGCGCAACGGGCCCCGAGCCGCCATCGCCCTGGTCCTCCTGATCGCCCTGGCCTTTGGAATGGCCGTGTACATGGGCCTCCGCAACCCCTACGAGGCGCCCGTCGGCAGACGGGCCGAGCCGCTGAGGTCGACCGTCGTGCCCCTGGCGCCGCAGGGCCTCGTACCGGGCGGAACCGCTGCCGCCCTCCTGGCCCGGAGCCCCGCCGCCCACTTCGGAAAAGGTGCCGACGGCATCAATCTGCCGGCGATCAGGCGGACCGACAATTTCACTGACAGCCAGGTGGCGACGGCCCTGACCACGGTCAAGGACTACCTGGTGGCCTCCTCGCTCGATCCCGACGTGCTCGCCGGCGCCTCTGCGCGCCCGGTGGAAATGCTGCTCGACCCGGATCAGACGGCCCAGTTCGAGCGCAGCATGAACCACCCGCGGGACGACGGTCAGCATGCCGCGACCGGCTGGCTGGTGCGGTTCGACCCGGCGAAGGTGGCCCTGGCCGGTCCGGACATCCGGGTCCGGGGCACTCTGAGCTACGCCGAGGAGGGGTCCGACACCCTGGAGGTGGTGTCGGACCACACCTTCACCTACACGCTCCGTCCGGCCGTCGCGGGGCCCCAACCGGCGGGCGGTGCCTCGCTCTTCACCGTACGTCGCGAGCTGCACTTCCGCTTCGACCGGGAGGACCTGCGGCTGCACCGGCTGGAGCTGCGCACCAGCTACGTACAGGCCGGACCGCAGTCGTGCCCGGCGGACACCACCGGTGCGCTGCGCCCCCTGCTCGCCGGGCAGCGCGCCGTCCTCCGCGGCCCCGCGAGCACCGACCCGTACGCGACGGGCCGGCCCACGGCGGCGCTCTGCGGGACCCTGGCGGTCAGCTCCCCGCAGACCCCGGCTCACTCCCCGGCTCATCAGGGTTCTGGGGCTCGTCCCGCCTCGTAGAGTCCGCGGAGCCGTCCTTGGCGCCGCCCTTGCCCGCTGAGCTGCCGCCCTGGCCGGTGAATTTGTCGCGGAGCTTGCCGCCCAGGTCCCCGGCGCCGCCCGCTATGTCGCCGACCAGCTTCATCAGCGGATCCTTGCTGGTGCGCACCGTGTCCGCGTAGTGGGCCGCGGACTCCCGGAAGGAGTCGGTCACCGAGGTGTCCTTGTCCTCGTCGCGCCGCGGGTAGTGACCGTCCATGATTCGCTGGTAGTCGCGGGTCTCGGACCACTTCTTCAGCTCGGCGGCGCGCACCGTGGTGAACGGGTGCGAGCGGGGGAGCAGGTTGAGGATCTTGAGCACGGAGTCCCGCAGATCGCCGCCCTTCTCGTACTCGTCGGCCTGGGCGAGGAAGGCGTCCACGTTCATCTCGTGCAGGTGGTTGCCGCCCGCGATCTTCATCAGGCCGCGCATCGACGCCTGCAGATCCTGGCCGACGAGCAGCCCGGCCCGGTCGGCCGAGAGCTCGGACTTGCGGAACCACTCGCGCAGCGCCGTCACGATCGCCATGATCGCGACGTTGCCGAGCGGGATCCAGGCGACCTTCAGCGCGATATTGGTGAGGAACAGAAGGATCGTGCGGTAGACCGCGTGGCCCGAGAGGGCGTGTCCCACCTCGTGGCCGATGACGGCCCGCATCTCCTCCTCGTCGAGCAGCTCCACCAGCCCCGTCGTCACCACGATGATCGGCTCGTCGAGACCGATGCACATGGCATTGGGCTGCGGGTCCTGATTGACGTACATCGGCGGGACCTTCTCCAGGTCCAGGATGTAACAGGCATCGCGAAGCATGTCGTTGAGGTGGGCGAACTGCGCGTCGCTCACCCGGACGGAGTCGGAGAGGAAGAGCAGTCGCAGACTGCGCTCGGGCAGCAGCCCGCTCAGTGTCTTGAACACGGTGTCGAAACCGCTCAGCTTGCGCAGGGCCACCAGGGCCGAGCGGTCCGCCGGATGTTCGTAGGCCCGGGACGAGATCCCTGCGAAACGCCTGCGCTGCCTGCTCGGCACGTTCTCGTGGCTCTCGCTGCTGTGTTCGGTCATGAATAGGCCCCCTGTTCGTACGAGATGTCGCTCGCCCCCCTGGCAAATCCCAGCGTAGGTGCTGGGGCTACGGTGTGCGGGGGGCTGTGGACAACTGAGGAGACGCCCGACATGCCGCACACCGTTGCTCTGCTCGCCGCCGCATCCGGAGACCAGGGGCCCGGCAGCACCCTTCGTATCGTGCTGCTCGTCTCACTCGTCGGAGCCGGGCTGCTCGGCTGGTTCCTGCTCCGCGGATACCGCAACGACGACAACAACGACTGAGTCGGCGTGAGCGTGCCCGGGGCGCCCGCATACGATGTGCGCGACGTCTTCCTTCCGACTCCCGATCGATAGGTCCTGCCGAAGATGAGCCTCACGAGCACCGCACACCAGCTGGTCACTCTCGCGTCCGAGGGCGGCGAGCACGGTGGCAACCACGAAAGCCTCAGCCCGCTTCTCACCGGGGGCGGTGCGTTCGTCGCGCTGCTGCTCCTGCTGTGGATCACCACTCGCTTCAACCGCGACCGCTGAGGCGGAGGCGTACAGCTGTGCCAGTAGGCTCTGCACGCATGGGAGAGCAGGAAGTGCCTACCGGCCGCGGAAAGCGCCGACTCGGCGTAATGGGCGGGACGTTTGACCCGATCCATCACGGACACCTGGTGGCGGCCAGCGAAGTGGCCGCCCAGTTCCACCTCGACGAGGTGATCTTCGTTCCGACGGGGCAGCCGTGGCAGAAGAGCCACAAGCATGTCTCCCCGGCCGAGGACCGTTATCTGATGACGGTCATCGCGACAGCGTCCAACCCGCAGTTCTCGGTCAGCCGCAGCGACATCGACCGCAGCGGGCCCACGTACACCATCGATACCCTGCGGGACCTGCGCGCGATCCACGGCGACGCGGACCTCTTCTTCATCACCGGTGCCGACGCGCTCTCCCAGATCCTCACCTGGCGGGACGCGGACGAACTGTTCTCGCTCTCCCACTTCATCGGCGTGACGCGGCCGGGGCATGTGCTCACGGACGCCGGACTGCCGGAGGGCGGGGTCTCCCTCGTGGAGGTTCCCGCGCTCGCTATCTCGTCCACGGACTGCCGTGAGAGGGTCGCGCAGGGGGATCCGGTCTGGTACTTGGTGCCGGACGGCGTGGTCCGCTACATCGACAAGCGCCAGCTGTACCGCGGCGAATGAGCGACGCAGAGGGGCACCGGTGAACGACCGACAGAACGCTTACGACCCGTACTACCAGCAGCCGCAGATCATCGGCTACGACGAGTACGGGCAGCCGGTGTACCAGCAGCCGCAGCACGTCCAGCAGCAGCCGTACGACCCGTATGCGTCCCAGCCGCAGCAGAACCAGCAGCCGCAGCAGCCTCAGCAGGGCGGCCAGGGGTACGGGTACGACCCGTACGCCCAGCCGCAGCAGCATGTGCAGCCGCAGGGGTACGACCCGTATGCGTCCCAGCCGCAGCAGCAGCCCCAACAGCCCCACGAGCCTCAGCAGCAGGCGTACGGCGGCTATGACGGCTACGGCTACGACACGGGCCGGCAGCCCGCCGCGGTCGACACGACCCAGCAGTGGAACATCCCGCAGCAGCCAGTCCCACCCTCACCTGCCGCACCTGCCGCTCCAGTCCCGCCGGAACCCGGCCCCGAGCCCGGCGCGGAGCCGGACGCGGCCGTCCCCGGGCAGCGCCATGGCGACCGCGACTACCGCACCGAGCAGTTCTCCTTCATCGAGGAGCCCGACGAGGACTCCGAAGACGTCATCGACTGGCTGAAGTTCACCGAGAGCCGCAGCGAGCGGCGCAAGGAGGCACGGCGTCGCGGCCGCAACCGCATGGTCGCGCTCATAGTCGTGGTGGCCCTGGTCGTGGTCGGCGGTGTCGGCTACCTCTGGTCCGCCGGAATGATCCCGGGCGTGTCCGGTTCGGACAAGGACAGCACGGCATCGACGGGCCCGCAGAAGCGGGACGTCATCGTGGTCCATCTGCACAACACCAAGAAGGGCGGCACCTCCACGGCGCTGCTCGTCGACAATGTGACGACCAAACACGGCACCACGGTCCTGCTCCCCAACTCGCTCGCGGTCGCTGACGAGGACGGCGTGGCGACCACCCTCGGCAAGTCCGTCAAGGACGACGGCACCACCGGCACCCGCGAATCCATCGGCAACCTGCTCGGCACCGACATCAGCGGCACCTGGCGGCTCGACACTCCGTACCTGGAGACCCTTGTCGACCTGGTCGGCAACATCGAGGTCGACACCGACATCGATGTGCCGGACGAGAAGAAGGGTGCCTCCCCCCTGGTGAAGAAGGGCGAGGCACAGACCCTGAGCGGCCGGATGGCCGTCGCGTACGCCACCTACCGCGGGCCGGGCGAGGCCGAGACGAAGCAGCTCACGCGGTTCGGGGAAGTCATGCGCGGCGTGCTGCGGAAGGTGTCGGACGACCCGAAGGCCGCCACGGTCACCGTGCAGACGCTGGCGCAGATCCTCGACCCCTCGCTTCCCGAGAAGGACCTGGGTGCCTCGCTGGCGAAGCTCGCCCAGCATGCCAAGGTCGGCGACTACAAGACGGCCGTGCTGCCGGTGCAGGCCGACGGATCACTGACCGACGCGGCCACCGAGAGCGTCGTCAAGGACATCCTGGGCGGTTCGGTCAAGGCGCCGGGCGCCGGCGCGGAAGCACCGGTGCGGGTCGGCCTCAAGAACGCCACCGGGAACGAGGACGGCACGGGAGCCGCGCAGGTCAAGCTGGTCAATGGCGGCTACACCTTCGTCGGCGGCGGAACGGCCGAGACCGTGGCACTGTCCGAGGTCGTCTACAGGACCGC
Organism: Streptomyces sp. NPDC102437; assembly: GCF_044765565.1. Taxonomy (NCBI): domain Bacteria; kingdom Bacillati; phylum Actinomycetota; class Actinomycetes; order Kitasatosporales; family Streptomycetaceae; genus Streptomyces; species Streptomyces sp. NPDC102437. The sequence continues at coordinate 21,841 of NZ_JBIWKI010000013.1, forward strand.
GGCGGACAAGGAGAAGGCGACGCAGGTCGCCAAGACCCTGGGCCTGCCGACGGGCGCGGTGAAGCAGGGCAAGCCCGCCGCGAACGCGGACGTGTCCGTCCTGCTCGGCCAGGACTACAAGATCAAATGACCGCGTCCGGCCGCCCGGATGATGTCGATTCGATCTTCGGACAATCGCTGCGTGGGCTGTCGGCGGTCCGTGAGACCCTAGAGGTCTCTCTGACCGCCGACGAAAGCCTGCTTGTGACCGCCACGGACCGCTCCATCGAGCTCATCAACGCCGCCGCTCAGGCGGCCGCCGACCGGCTCGCGCACGACATCATCGCGTACGACGTCAGCGACGTGCTGTCGATCACGGACGCCTTCCTCCTGGCCTCGGCCCCCAACGACCGCCAGGTCAAGTCGATCGTCGACGAGATCGAGGAGCGGCTCCAGAAGGAGCTCGGCGCCAAGCCGGTGCGCCGCGAGGGCGACCGCGACGCGCGCTGGATCCTCCTCGACTACGTCGACATCGTCATCCACGTCCAGCACAGCGAGGAGCGGGTCTTCTACGCGCTGGAGCGCCTCTGGAAGGACTGCCCCGAGATCGCGCTTCCCGAGGACGCCGTCAAGACCCGCGGGAAGGCCGAGGAGCACGCCCGGCTCACCGGCAGCACGGAAGGTGAGCAGAGCTGAAAAGCGGCGGAAGCGGCAGGGGCCGCAGGATCGTCCTCTGGCGTCACGGCCAGACGGCCTGGAACCTGGAGCGCAGGTTCCAGGGTTCCACGGACATCGCACTCACCGACGCCGGAGTCGGGCAGGCCCAGCGGGCCGCCCGGCTGCTGGCCTCGCTGAAGCCGGATGCGATCGTCGCCTCCGATCTCCAGCGGGCGGCGGCCACCGCCGCCGAGCTCGCCGCGATCACCGGCCTCGAAGTCGCACACGACGCGGGACTGCGCGAGACCTACGCGGGTGCCTGGCAGGGCCTCACCCACGAGGAGATCGTCGGGCAGTACGGCGAGCAGTACGCCGCCTGGAAGCGGGGCGAGCCCGTGCGTCGCGGCGGCGGCGAACTGGAGACCGAGGTCGCCGACCGGGCCGCCCCGGTGGTGCTCGGACACGCCGACAAGCTGCCCGAGAACGGGACGCTCGTCGTGGTCAGCCACGGCGGCACCATCCGCACCACCATCGGCCGGCTGCTGGGCCTGGAGGCGCACCACTGGGAAGGGCTCGGCGGGCTCTCCAACTGCTGCTGGTCGGTGCTGGGCGAGGGTGCGCGAGGCTGGCGCCTGCTGGAGCACAACGCCGGCACGCTGCCCGAGCCGGTGCTCGGCGACGACACCTGAGGCCGTCCCGACCCCGGCACCGGCCGGATTTCACTTTCCGGCAGGTCGCAGGCTAAAGTTCTTCTTGTTCGCAGCGCGGAAACGCAGAGAAACACAGCGAACAGCGGGGCTATAGCTCAGTTGGTAGAGCGCCTGCATGGCATGCAGGAGGTCAGGAGTTCAATTCTCCTTAGCTCCACAATCAGGATCCCGTCCCCAACAGGGGGCGGGATCTTTGCATGCCACCCTGCAGGACCTGCTGCCCTTCAGCTCTCCCGGCGCCGCCGCAACGCGGCGACCCGCTCCCTGCTCTCCTCGTCCGCCGGTGTGTACGCCACGATCCGGCACTCCGGCAGGCCATTGATGGACAGCGACACCGAGGTCATCCTTATGTCCCCGGCCACCGACCAGTGCCGGAAGCTCTTCACCCGCGGCCCTGGCGGGGCGACGTCCCCGCTGCGCCACAACTCGGCGAAGTACGGACTGGCGGCCGAGAGCCGTTCGACGAACGACTCCCAGGCGGGCTCGCCCGTATGGCGCCCGTACGCGCCCCGCAGCGTGGCCACCATGATCGGTAGCTCCTGCGTCCGGTGGACGACGGGACAGGCATCCTCGGACACCGTGAACAACGTCCACAGCACGTTGCGCATCCCCGTTCCCGTGATCGCGGGGACGGCGAACAGGTCGCGATAGGCGGGGTTGGTGGCCAGGATGTCGTATCTCGCGTTGTAGACCACGGCGGGATGTGGATCGAGCGCGTCGATGATTCCCTGGACCTCCGGCCCCACCTCGATGGCGTCGGACTGCCTGCCGGGCGCGTAGGCCACTTCCGCCAGGTGGTACAGGTGTTCGCGCTCCGATGCGTCCAGCCGGAGCGTGCGCGCCACGGCGTCCAGCACCTGCGGTGACGCGTTGATGGGACGGCCCTGCTCCAGCCAGGTGTACCAGGTGACGCCGACGCCGGAGAGCTGCGCGACCTCCTCGCGGCGCAGGCCCGGGGTGCGGCGGCGCAGCCCGGGTGCCATGCCCACATCGGCGGGTGTCACCCGCGCCCGGCGATTGCGCAGAAACGCCGCGAGCTCCGGACGCCGCCGGTGCCGGCCTGCCGGAGGCGTCGTCCGAGGCGTCGTTCGAGACGTTGTCCGATCTCCCGACCGGTCCGCCGCCTGATGTGTCGTCACCGCTGCCACACCCCCCATGTTCGGTGACCCGCAGGGGAGTTGCCAGGTGCTGTCGGTACCAGCATCAGCGGGCTCTCGTTACCCGTATTCGGCCGGGGCCAGGCTCGATGTCATGACGACGGCATCCGAGGCAACTCCACATTCCGTGACCAGTAAAGACCCCGGCACTGACAACCGCTCCGGGCGAGTGCTCGCTCTGGTGCTCGCGGCCCAGTTCATGGCACTGCTCGACATCTTCATCGTCAACGTCGCCGCCCCGACGATCCGCAGCGAACTCGCCGCCTCGGGGGCCGGGTTGCAGCTCGTCGTGGCCGGCTACACCATCACGTACGCGGTGCTGCTCATCACCGGCGCCAGGCTCGGCGACCTGATCGGGCACGGCCGGGCCCATCTGGCCGGGCTCGGCGTCTTCACCGCGGCCTCGCTCGCCTGCGGACTCGCCGCGGGAACCGGGCAGCTGATCGCCTTCCGGCTGGTGCAGGGCGCGGCCGCCGCGGTGATGATTCCGCAGGTGCTCAGCCTCATCCAGCGCCACTTCACCGGCGAGGCCCGGATCCGGGCACTCGGCGCCTACAGCGCGGTGCTCGCCACCGGGGCTGCCGCCGGGCAGGTGGTCGGCGGGGTGCTGGTCAGCGCCGATCTGTTCGGCGCGGGTTGGCGGCCGGTTTTCCTGGTCAACGTGCCGATCGGGCTCGTGCTGCTGGTGCTCGGCATCCGTGTGCTGCCGCGCGAACCGCGCACCGCGCCCGGCAGGGTCCAGGCACGGGCCCGCGGCCTCGATCTGCCGGGGCTGGTACTGCTCGCCGCCGCCGTCACGCTGCTCACCGTCCCCCTGGTGCTCGGGCAGGAGCTGGACTGGCCGGCCTGGTCCCAGGTCTGCCTGACTGCCTCCGTGGGGCTCTTCACCGGATTCGTCGGGTACGAGTCACGGCTGGCCGCGCGCGGTGGTGCGCCCCTGATCGCGCCCAGGGTGCTGCGTGTTCCCGGTATCGCCCGAGCGGCGCTGCGCATTCTCCTGGTGATGGCGATCAACGCGGGCTTCCTTTTCGCCATGACGCTGCACGTCCAGGGGGGTCTGGGCTACTCGCCGCTGCGTGCCGGGCTGATGTTCGCGCCGACCGCGCTGGTGTTCGGTGTGACCGGACTGACCTGGCGGCGCTGGCCCGCCGGTCTCCAAGGGGCCCTGGTGCCCGCCGGGTTCGTGCTCGTGGCCGCCGCCTCCGTGGCCGTCGGGCTGCTGATGCGTGGTGGCGGCGACGGCGGGCCCACGCTGTACGCGGCCTTCGCGGCGATGGGCACCGGCCTGGCACTGGGCTTCAGCCCCACCCTCACGAGGGCGCTGGCGGACATACGTCCCAAGGACGCGGCCGATGTGAGCGGCGTACTGGTGACGGTCACTCAGTTGGGGCAGCTGACCGGGGTCGCCGCATTCGGCACGCTCTATCTCAACCGCCTTGATACGCAAGGGGCGCAGGGGTCGGGGCATGCGTTGTGGGTATGCGCCCTCGCGCTCTCGACGGCCGCTGCGGCAGGTGCGGCGACGGGTCTCGTACGGCGTCGGTGAGCGGCCGGAACTCCGGTGGGCTGCCCCTCTTGCGGGGTCATGGCAGAATCGGAGCGCCGGAGGGGGCGACGGACCGATCGGGAGGGAGCGCGATGCCTGCGAGCCGTCACGAGGTCCCGGACCTGCTCCTTGTTCCCCGTCTTCCCGCAGGCCCCGGCTTCCCCGCAGTTCCCGGCCTCTCCGCAGCCCCGGAGAACGGCGGGACCTTCTCCGTATGCACCGCCCGCGGCCAAAGCCGGAGCTGACCCATGGGTGCACACAGGCGGAAATGCGACTGGTGCGGCAGCGGTACGCCCATCGTCAGGGACATGGACCCGATCAATCCGGAGTACCAGTACTGGTGCGAGGAGTGCGCTCGGGCGCTGATCATAAAGGGCGACCCGATCGAGACCTATCGGGAGCTTGAGGGGGAGCCGATCTACGGTCGGCTGCTGGAGGAGCACTGCACGCTCAAGCGCTTCTACTCCTTCGCCACGGCCTGACCCCCTTCGGCGCCGCCGCCGGCCCGGCCCAGGTGGCGCAGAACCGGCAAATCGGAGCGGTCGGGAATCGATTTGGTGGACTGGCGGGGTCACCGGTAATGTTCTCGATGTCGCCAGGGAAACCGGGCGGAAAACAGCACGGGGCTATAGCTCAGTTGGTAGAGCGCCTGCATGGCATGCAGGAGGTCAGGAGTTCAATTCTCCTTAGCTCCACAGGAAAGTACGAGAAGCGGGTCACCCACACAGGGGGCCCGCTTCTCGCATGTGCACCGATGCCGGAACCCGGAGTTCCGTTGCGCGTACTCTCCCGCCGCCCTGTCCGCGGTTCGGTCGCGCCAGGCCCCGCTCCGGGCCCGTGCGGTACCCTGACGCCATGCGTGCCGTACGCCTTCTGCTTAGCGAGCCGCGCTGATCAGTCCCGACCGGTGAGAATGCCTGGTCGGAATCGGCGCGGCGTCCCCTCCTGTGCGAGGGGATTTTTCGTTTCCGTAGACGCGTGTCCGTAGACATGGGCGCCGGCAGATGACGATCGATGGAGCTTTGAGGATCATGAGCGAGACGACTTCCGCAGCCGAGACGGCTGCGCCGCACCGCTACACGGCGGCGATGGCCGCCGACATCGAGGCACGCTGGCAGGACTTCTGGGACGCCGAGGGCACGTACGAGGCACCGAACCCGACCGGTGACCTGGCGGGCGATCCGGAGCTGGCTGCCAGGCCGAAGAAGTTCATCATGGACATGTTCCCGTACCCCTCGGGTGCGGGCCTGCACGTCGGTCACCCGCTGGGCTACATCGCCACCGATGTCTTCGCCCGCCACCAGCGGATGACCGGGCACAACGTGCTGCACACCCTGGGCTTCGACGCCTTCGGCCTGCCCGCGGAGCAGTACGCGGTGCAGACCGGCACGCACCCGCGGGTCTCCACCGAGGCCAACATCGAGAACATGACAGCCCAGCTGCGCCGGCTGGGCCTGGGCCACGACAAGCGCCGCTCGTTCGCCACGATCGAGGCGGAGTACTACAAGTGGACCCAGTGGATCTTCCTGCAGATCTTCAACTCCTGGTACGACACCGAGGCGGACCGGGCCCGCCCGATCGACGAGCTGGTCGCACAGTTCGAGAACGGCGCACGCCCCACCCCGGACGGCCGTGACTGGAGCGCGCTGAGCGCCACCGAGCGCGCGGACATCCTGAGCGGGTACCGCCTGGCGTACGCCTCCGACGCGCCCGTCAACTGGTCGCCCGGCCTGGGCACCGTCCTGGCCAACGAAGAGGTGACGGCCGATGGCCGCTCCGAGCGCGGCAACTTCCCCGTCTTCAAGGCCAAGCTGCGCCAGTGGAACATGCGCATCACCGCCTACGCCGACCGGCTGCTGAACGACCTGGACGGGCTGGACTGGCCCGAGGCGATCAAGCTGCAGCAGCGCAACTGGATCGGGCGCTCCGAAGGCGCCCGCGTCGACTTCCCGGTCGACGGCACCGGCAGCATCACCGTCTTCACCACCCGCCAGGACACCCTGTTCGGCGCCACCTACATGGTGCTGGCGCCCGAGCACGAGCTGGTCGAACAGATCACTCCGGCGGCCTGGCCCGAGGGCACTCACGCGGTGTGGACCGGCGGATACGCGTCCCCGGCCGAGGCGGTCGCCGCCTACCGCAAGCTGGCCGCCGCCAAGTCCGACGTGGAACGGCAGGCCGAGGCCAAGGACAAGACCGGTGTCTTCACCGGCGCGTACGCCACCAACCCGGTCAGCGGCGAGAAGGTCCCCGTCTTCATCGCCGACTACGTCCTGATGGGCTATGGCACCGGCGCGATCATGGCCGTACCGGCGCACGACGCACGCGACTTCGCCTTCGCGCGCGCCTTCGAGCTGCCGATGCGCTGTGTCGTCGAGCCGTCGGACGACCGCGGCACGGACCCCTCGACGTGGGAGGACGCCTTCGGCTCGTACGACGCGAAGCTGGTCAACTCCGCCAACGACGAGATCTCGCTGGACGGCCTGGGTGTCGTCGACGCCAAGGCGGAGATCACCGAGTGGCTGACGGCCCACGGCGTCGGCGAGGGCACCGTCAACTTCCGGCTGCGTGACTGGCTGTTCAGCCGCCAGCGCTACTGGGGCGAGCCCTTCCCGATCGTCTACGACGAGGACGGCATCGCCCACCCGCTGCCCGAGTCGATGCTGCCCCTGGAGCTGCCGGAGGTCGACGACTACTCGCCGCGCACCTTCGACCCCGACGACGCCGACACCCAGCCCGAGACCCCGCTGTCCCGGAACGCCGACTGGGTCAACGTCACCCTGGACCTGGGCGACGGCAACGGTCCGAGGAAGTACCGCCGCGAGACCAACACCATGCCCAACTGGGCGGGCTCCTGCTGGTACGAGCTGCGCTATCTGGACCCGAACAACGACTCCAAGCTGGTCGACCCGGCGATCGAGCAGTACTGGATGGGCCCGCGCGAGGGGCAGCCGACCGGCGGTGTCGACCTGTACGTCGGCGGCGCCGAGCACGCCGTCCTGCACCTGCTGTACGCCCGCTTCTGGTCCAAGGTGCTGCACGACCTGGGGCACATCTCGTCCGTCGAGCCGTTCCACAAGCTGTACAACCAGGGCATGATCCAGGCGTTCGTCTACCGGGACAGCCGCGGCATCGCGGTCCCGGCGGCCGAGGTCGAGGAGCGCGACGGCCAGTTCTACTACCAGGGCGAGAAGGTCAGCCGCGTCCTGGGCAAGATGGGCAAGTCCCTGAAGAACGCCGTCACGCCGGACGAGATCTGCACCGAGTACGGGGCGGACACGCTGCGCCTGTACGAGATGGCGATGGGCCCGCTGGACGTGTCGCGGCCGTGGGACACGCGCGCCGTCGTCGGCCAGTACCGGCTGCTGCAGCGCCTGTGGCGCAATGTCGTCGACGAGGAGACCGGTGAGGTCACCGTCGTGGACACGGAGCCGGGCGAGGAGACGCTGCGTGCGCTGCACAAGGCGATCGACGGGGTCGGCCAGGACATGGCCGGGATGCGCTTCAACACGGCGATCGCCAAGGTCACCGAGCTGAACAACCACCTGACCAAAGCGGGCGGGCCGCTGTCCCGGTCCGTCGCCGAGTCGCTGGTGCTGCTGGTGGCGCCGCTGGCCCCGCACATCGCCGAGGAGCTGTGGCGCCGGCTGGGCCACACCGATTCGGTCGTGCACCAGGACTTCCCGGTCGCCGACCCGGCGTACGTCGTGGACGAGACCGTGACCTGCGTCGTGCAGGTCAAGGGCAAGGTCAAGGCGCGCCTGGAGATCCCCCCGTCGATCACGGACGAGGACCTGGAGGAGCTGGCCCTGGCCGACCCGGCCGTGGTGGCGGCGCTGGACGGCGCGGGCATCCGCAAGGTGATCGTGCGGGCGCCGAAGCTGGTCAACATCGTCCCGGCGTGATGACGAGGCGTCCCGTGTGAGGCGCTGGCCGCGCCCCGCGCGACGGTGTGGGGGCATTCCCCTACGGGCAGGTTGGGGGTTCCGAAGGAACCCTCGGCCTGCCCTTTCCGTTTACGGTGGAGGGGCCGGCACCGGCAGCCGAAACGACATCCGAGGGGCGCTCATGGAATTTGTGATCCTGATTCTGGGGTTGCTCTTCTTCGCGTTCGTGGCCCTGGGCGTGTATGCGGGCGTCAAAGCCGTGGGCGCGGCGAAGCGCGGCGTGGACCGAACGATCAGCCAGGCGCGCCGCACCGTCGAGGAGACCACGCTGCGGGCGAAGAGCTACGGGCAGACGGGCGTGGGCGGCGAGCTGGCGCAGCTCCGGCTGGCGCTGCGCACATCCATGCGGGCCACCCAGGAGGCATTGCGGGCCGGAGTCGCCGAGGATGCCTCGCTCTCGGAGTCGCTGGGCCTGTTCCAGCGGCTGAGCGTGCACGGCCGTGAGCTGGACGACGAGCTGAAGAAACTGGAACGCGAGCCCGACCGGGTGACCGTCGCCTCGATGCTGCCGGACCTGAAGCAGCGTACGGAGCGGATCACGCACTCCGCGGATTCGCTGCGATGGGCCGCGCGTGACCGGGCTCGGCGGTTCTCGGACGACTCGCTGGACTCGCTGAACGCACAGATCGACGTGGAGGCGGGGGCGCTTCGGCACTGGACCGCGGAGACGGACGAACCGGTCCAGGGACAGGGCGGCCGGCCGCAGGGTGACGCGAGCGGTCAGAGCCGGGGCCCGGGTCAGGACCAGCGGCCGGGGCACGAACCGCGGCCTGAGCAGGACCGGCGGCCGGAGCAGGGGAGCGGGCCGGCCGATGATGCGGCGCGGGCGATCACGGCTCCCGACCCGCGACGGCAGACCGCGTACCCATGGCAGAAGACGGCCCGGCCCGAGACGACGAACTGACACGTTCGATGACCGCCGGTGACCGGGGGCGGTCCGAAGCGGTCAGGAGAGATCATTCGGCCGGGGTCGGACTGCCGGGACACGGACTCGGAAGGTAACCTCCCGCTCATGTCCCGCCATGTCGCGATCGTCACCGATTCCACGGCCTACCTGCCGCCCGAGACGATGGAGCGGCACGGCATCACCGCGGTGCCGCTGACCGTCGTCCTCGGTGATCAGGCTCTGGAGGACGGCACCGAGATCTCCGCCCGTTCCCTCGCCGTGGCGCTCCAGAAGCGCCGTCCCGTGACCACGTCCCGGCCGAGTCCCGAGGTGTTCGCCGCCGCGTACCGGGATGCGGCCGAGGCGGGGGCCACCGGCATCGTCTCGCTGCACCTCTCGGCCGAGATCTCGGGCACGTACGACGCCGCCCTGCTCGCGGCGAAGGAGGCGCCGATTCCGGTACGGGTGGTGGACACCGGGATGGTCGCCATGGCCCTCGGATTCTGCGCCCTGGCCTCGGCGGAGACGGCGGAGGCGGGCGGAAGCCTGGACGAGGCGGTCGCGGCCGCGGAGAAGCGGGCAGCGGGCACCTCCGCGTACTTCTACGTCGACACGCTGGACTACCTGCGCCGTGGTGGCCGTATCGGTGCCGCACAGGCCCTGCTGGGGTCGGCGCTCGCTGTGAAGCCGCTGCTCCAGCTCGACGGCGGCCGTATCGAACTGCTGGAGAAGGTACGGACGGCCTCGAAGGCGATCGCGCGCCTGGAGGAGATCGTCGCGGAACGGGCGGGCAGCGGCCGAGTGGACATCGCCGTGCACCACCTCGCGGCCCCCGAACGGGCGGAGCGGCTCGCCGAGCGGCTGCGTGAGCGGGTGCCGGGGCTGGTCGATCTGCATGTGAGTGAGGTGGGCGCGGTGATCGGTGCGCACACCGGACCCGGTCTGCTCGGGGCAGTGGTCTCGCCGCGCTGACCCGGGGCGGGCGGCCCTGGCGGTCACTCGTACCTCACCCCCAGGGGTGGCCGAGTTATCCACAACTAGTCAGTTTTCCACCGGAATTGAGGCTGTTCAGCGGGTTCGGGGAGATGTGCCTACCGTCGTGAGGCATGACTCCCCGATCACTTCGTGCAACCAGCGGCAGCGGCCCCGGACGGGCCCCGGCCTCGGACGTCCGTGTTCGCAGTGGCCCCGGCACCGGGCCAGGCGGCGGCGCCGGCACCGGACCAGGCTCGGGGCCGGGGCTCGGGCCCGGCCGGCGACGGGCGTCGCGAGGGGGTGCGAACGCCGTAGCGGCGGCTTCGCGCCGTCGGGCGGACGCGCTCATGAGGGGAGGGGGCGCCGGGCGGGCCGCGCGGCCCGTGCCGGGGACCGGCCCGGCCTCGGTGTCGGCTCCGGCCTCGGCCACGGAGCCGGTATCGGGCCCGGCCATGGCCCCAGCCACGACTCCGGCCCCGGTCTCGATCTCGGTTCCGGTCTCCGGGGCGGCAGGGCGGTGGCGGGAGAGATTGGTTCCTGCGCTGCGGGAACGGATTCCGGTGTGGCTTCAGCTCAGATGCGGCTTGGAACCGAAGACCCTTGCCGCGTTGGCTGTTGTCCTGGTTGCGGCCGCAGTCTTTGCCGCAGTGCATTTCTGGTCCGCGCGCCCCCAATCCGTGCGCGCCCCCGATCTGGTCGACGAGGCCGCGCACGCCCGGACATCGCCTCCGGCGTCGGAGGACGTCGGAGTGCCGGAGCCCTCACCGGGTCCGCCACCCGCGACAGGTCCGGGCGGGCACATCGTCGTCGACGTGAGCGGAAAGGTACGAAGGCCCGGGATCCGGCAACTGCCGTCCGGCTCAAGGGTTGTCGATGCGCTACGTGCGGCCGGCGGAGTCCGGGCCGGAGCGGACCTCACCGGGCTCAACCGCGCGCGGGTGCTCATGGACGGCGAGCAGATCGTGGTGGGCGCCCCGTCCGGTCGGTCAACTGATGGTGGGGCGGGAGGAGTCGCGCTGGGCAGCAGCGGCGGCGGGAGTTCTGCGGCCGGCCCGGTCAGCCTCAACACCGCGACCGTCGAACAACTGGACACGTTGCCCGGCGTCGGCCCGGTCCTCGCCCAGCACATCGTCGACTACCGCGCACAGCACGGCGGTTTCCGGTCCATCGACGAACTTCGTGAGGTCAACGGGATCGGTGACCGCCGGTTCGCCGACCTCCGACCACTGGTGGGGCCATGAGTCACCTGGACGTCCATGCGGCTTCGGGCCGCCGGCTCGGCCTCTCCGAACCGCGACAGGAGGGCCCGGCCGATCTCCGTCTGGTCCCGCCTGCGTTGGCGGCCTGGGCCGGAGCGGCGCTGGCGCTGAGTGCGCCGGGGCGGTGGACCACGACAGGCGTGATGCTCTGCGTGGGCACGGCCATGGTGCTCCTGGCCATGGCGGGAGCCTCGGCAACCCGGGCGCTGCGCAGGACGGCCGAGGACGAAGCGGGAGGCGAGGGCGAGGGTGAAGGGCAGTCCCAGGACGCGGAGGCGGAGGAGGAAGGGGCGAGGGGCGAGGCCGCGTTACGCGATCGGCGCAGGCCACGGGCCACGGCGACCGCCACTGCCACCGCCGCGGCCTTGCTCTGTGCGGCGGCCGGGGCCACATCGGCTGGTTTGCACAGCGCGGACGTACGGCAGGGGCCGGTCCAGACGCTGGCCCAGCGGTTCGCGAAGGTCGAGGCGGAGGTGACGGTGACGTCCGATGCCCGGCGGACCACGCCGCGGGTGCGGGGCGACCACAGCACGCCCGCCGCCCTCCTCGTGGACGCCGAGATCACCAGGCTGACCGGGCCTGACGGCGCTGTCGCCAGGCTGAGTACGCCGGTTCTGCTGATCGTCACGCCCGGCGGATCGACGGGGCAGTGGCAGCAGTTGCTCCCCTCTACCCACCTGCGCGTCGGCGGCCGGCTTTCGCCGCCGCTGCACGACGGGGAGCGCAGTGCCGCCGTGCTGCGGCCCGAGGGCAAAGGGCCGCCTCGCATCATCGGCCCCCCTTCCGCCCTCCAGCGCACGGCAGGCGCGCTGCGCGGCGGACTGCGGCAGGCCACCGAACGGCTGGATCCCGACGCGAAGGCCCTTCTCCCGGGCCTGGTGGTCGGCGACACGTCACGTATCACCCCCGAACTGCACGAGGCGTTCAAGGCCGCCGATCTCACCCATCTGATGGCGGTCTCCGGCTCCAACCTCGCGATCCTCCTCGTCCTCCTCATCGGACCACCGGGCACAGCGCTCCGCGCCGAACGCCGTGGGCTGGCACCCCGGTTGGGGATCCCGCTGCGGTTCACCGCACTGCTCGGCGGCGGGCTCACGCTTGCCTTCGTCATCGTCTGCCGCCCCGAGCCGAGCGTTCTGCGGGCGGCGGCCTGCGGGCTGATCACCCTGCTCGCCATCGGAACGGGGCGGCGCAGATCGCTGATTCCCGCGCTGGCAGCCGCTGTTCTCCTGCTGGTGCTCCACGACCCGTGGCTGGCGCGCAGTTACGGTTTCGTCCTCTCCGTGCTGGCCACCGGCGCCCTGCTGACGATTGCCCCGAGATGGAGCGATGCGTTGCAACGGCGCGGAGTTCCGGCCCGCCTCGCCGAGGCGCTGGCCGCGGCAGCCGCCGCGCAGGCGGTGTGCGCACCGGTGGTCGTGCTGCTCGCCTCCCGGGTCAGCCTGGTGGCGATTCCGTGCAATCTGCTGGCCGAGCCGGCGGTGGCACCGGCCACGGTCCTGGGCTTCGCCGCGCTCGCCCTGGCGCCGGTGGCCATGCCGGTGGCGGAGTTGCTCGCCCGGATCGCGGGATGGCCGGCCGGTTGGATCGCCACGGTGGCCCGCACCGGGGCGGCCTTGCCCGGGGCGGAGATCGACTGGCCCGACGGCGGGAAGGGGGCGGTGCTGCTCACCGCGCTGACCGCTCTGGTTGTGCTCTTCGCCCGGCGAATCGTGCGGCACCCCTGGGTCTGTTCGGCCGCCGCGCTGCTGTTGATCCTCGCGGTGCTGCGCCCGGTGCCGTTCACCAGGGTGCTGACCGGATGGCCGCCGCCTGGCTGGACGTTCGCGATGTGCGACGTGGGCCAGGGGGACGCCCTGGTGCTGGCGGCGGGGGACGGGGCGGGGGTGGTCGTCGACGCGGGCCCCGACCCTTCGCTCGTCGACCGGTGCCTTCGCGACCTCGGCATCACCGAGGTGCCGTTCCTGGTTCTCACGCATTTTCACGCCGACCATGTGCGGGGCCTGCCAGGGGTGTTGCGGGGGAGGGCGGTGGGTGCGATCGAGACGACGAGCCTGGAGGAACCGCCGGACCAGGTCGCGTTCGTACGGAGAACGGCGGCCGAATCGCATGTGCCCCTGGTGCGGGCCGCGCCGGGGGAACGCCGACGGATCGGGGCGCTCGACTGGCGGGTCCTCTGGCCGGCGAGCGCGACGGGAGCCGACGGAACAGCGATGGGCCGGGGCGCCGGCCCCGTACCGCTGGAGCCGAACGATGCCAGTGTCACCCTGTACGTCCGGACCGGCGGGTTGACCCTGCTCCTCCTGGGAGATCTCGAACCACCGGCCCAGCAAGGCGTGTTGCGCCGATATCCCGCACTGCCGCGGGTGGATGTGCTCAAGGTCGCGCATCACGGCTCAGCGCACCAGGACCCCGCGCTGCTGCGCAGTGCGCGTCCGCGGATCGCCCTGGTGAGCGTGGGCAGGGACAACCCGTACGGCCACCCGGCCGCGCGAACCGTCGAGGCACTCCGAGCGGGCGGCGCCGTGGTGCTGCGTACGGACACCGATGGCGCGATCGCCCTGACGGGTGCCGGGCCGGGGCTGCGGGCGGTGGGCCGGTCATGACCGGAACGAGCCGGGAGCGTCCGGCCGCGGGGCAAAATCGGACCTTCGGTAACACCTCCGCCCAAGCCATTCCAAGCCCCTCCGAGCTGCTCTGTTTGCCTCGAACGGCACAATGGTGATCGAATGCATGCTCGTCGGTGGGCCGCTGCTCCGACAGAGACGTCCAGCCGCCGGGCCCCAAGGTGAATCGTCCCCGGGGGAAGGTGGAACATGTTCGGTCGTTGGCTGAACAGCAAGCGAGCGACGGGCGTGGCGCAGGGCAGTGCCCTGGCGGGGCTGGAGGTGCCGCGCACTGCCGGATTGCTCAGTTGCCGGGTGCTCGACCCGGTCAGCGCGGTCGTGCCGCAGGCCGAGTTCGTGGTCACGGACGGCGCGGGTCGCAAGGTCTTCGGCGGTGAGACCGACCCGTTCGGCAATGTCCTCGCCACTGTCCCGGCCGGTGAGTACCGGCTGGCCGTCACGGCCGAGGGCTTCACCCCGTTCCATGCGTCGGCCATTGTGTCCGAAGGCGCTCACGCGAGTCTGGGCGATGTGACCCTGCAACTGTCCGCGCCTCCGCAGCTTCCCGCACCGGGGGAGTGGGAGGTCGAGCCGATGCATTCACAGATCGGCTTCACGGCCCGGCACATCGGTCTGGCTCGCATCCACGGCCGGTTCAACAACTTTGCGGGTGCCGTACGGATAGCCGACCGCATGGAGGACTCGGCCATGCACGTGATCATCGACGCCGCGTCGATCGACACGAATGTCCAGATGCGGGACGACCATCTGCGCTCCAGCGACTTCCTCGACGTCGGGCGCTACCCCACGATGGAGTTCTACAGCGACCGCTTCGTCCACCGCGGCGGCACCCGCTGGGGCGTCACCGGTGCCCTCACGCTGCACGGCGTCAGCCGCACGGTCACCCTGGACACCCAGTATCTCGGCCTGGGCAACGGCTTGGAGGGCGAGACCCGCGCCGCCTGCCGGGCCACCACGGAACTGCACCGCGAGGACTTCACCCTCACCTGGCAGACCATGCTGGCCCGAGGCATCGCGGCCGTCGGCTCCAGCATCTCCATAGACATGGACATCCAGATCGTCCCCAAGGCCTGAGCCGCGGGCGCCCGGCCAAGAACTCCTGGCGGAATGATCTCTGCACACTGGGATCGCCTGGGGGCACCTCCGCAGGAGCTCGGTTTCGGCCGGTTTCGGCCGGCTCGCTTCACTGCCAGTAGTTCAGTGCCCGCGGTGATGTGACCACCTCGTCCAGCCAGGTCCTTTGCACCTGCTCGTACTGCCTGCGCAGGTCATCGACCCAGCCGTGGCCCACGTCCAACCAGACTCGGACCGAGGAGATCGACTCGGCTTCGTCCTTTACCGTGACGATGGGCACGGGCACCGAGAACTGACGGTCGATCTCAATTCGGATCTCGGTATTGCGCAGCCAGCGGATGCCGCTGCCGGCTGCAAGCTAGTCCAGGGCCGAGTGCCAGTCGTCCAGATCCTCGGGTGACAGACGCACATCGAGGCGCCCGTTGGCGAAGCTGCTCGTGACGGTGATCTCGGCGTCGAGGTAGTCGTTGTACGGAGTCGCCCCAGGCATGTGTCGACCCAGTACTCGTAGCCGGACGCTACTGTCCGCGCCGACCAAGTGGATCAAGTCCACCCCGTCGTCCTCGACCACGAGCCCTCCCGAAACCCAAGACGATCACCGTCATCATGCAGGACTCACGGACCGACGCTCACGTCTCGAAGATCATTCAGTCAGGATTTCTGAGGTGCTTCCAGCCATCCCTCGTACTCCGCGGCGAAGGCATCCAGCGCCGAGGAGTCCAGCCGTCCCGACGGGTCCTCCACGACCACCAGCCACTGGGCGTCCTCCGCGTCGTCCTCACCGGCCAGCGCATCGCGTACGAGCTGGGGCTCCTCGGTGACCCCGAACCGGTCGGAGAGCTCCCCGGCCACCTCCTCCGCGGCATCGCGGTCGGGCAGCACCAGCACATGTCTCACATCGCTCACTTGCCCATTCTCCCCTACCAGGTGTGCCGCACGGCTCGGAGGAGGCCTCTGGCCGGACAGCCCTCAGCGGCCGTTCATGTGCATGACGCTCTCGGGGTACCGGCTGCCGGCGACCGCCGACGGCGGCAGCGCCGTGTCCAGGCGCCGCAGCTCGTCCGGGGCGAGCGTGAGTTCCGCCGCCGCGAGGTTCTCCTCCAGCGTCGGCCTGCGCTTCGTGCCGGGGATCGGCACGATGTCGTCGCCCCGGTGCAGCAGCCAGGCGAGCGACACCTGCGCCGGGGTCGCCCCGCACCCGCGGGCGACGTCCCGGACCACGTCGGCGGCCGCGGAATTGATTCTGAAATTATCGCCCTGGAATCGCGGATCGTGCCTTCGGTAGTCGTTCTCCGGATATTCCTCCGCGCGGATCGCCGTGCCGGTCAGGAATCCTCGGCCCAGGGGTGAATAGGGAACGAGGCCGATGCCCAGATCTCGGATCACCGGCAGGATCTCCTGCTCCAGATGGCGCTCCCAGAGCGAGTACTCCGTCTGGAGAACCGATACGGGACAGACCTCGTGAGCCCGGCGGACGGTGCTCGCTCCCGCCTCCGAGAGGCCGAAGTGGAGAACCTTTCCGGCCGCGATGAGTTCGCCGACCGCCCCGGCCACGTCCTCGATCGGCACTTCCAGGTCCACACGGTGCTGGTACAGCAGGTCGATCCGGTCTGTACCCAGCCGGCTCAGGCTCCCGTCGACCGCCTCGTGTATGTGCTCGGGCCGGCTGTTGAGCGCGCCCCGCGCGTTCCCGTCGTACTCCCAGCCGAACTTCGTCGCGACGACCGCGTCGTCCCGGCGGCCGCGCAGCGCCCTGCCTAAGAGTTCTTCGTTGACGAACGGGCCGTAGGACTCCGCGGTGTCGAAGAAATCGCAGCCGAGGTCGAGGGCTCGATGAATGGTCCTCGTGGACTCCGTGTCGTCCGGAATTCCATATGTCTGGCTCATACCCATGCACCCCAGGCCGAGGGCGGAAACCTCCAGTCCGGTGTTGCCGAGCCGGCGCCGTGGAATCATTGACGAACTCAATTCGGGTTCTCCTCTGGATTTCAATTGATTCGTTGTCACGGCAGGAATCCTAGCGATGTGCCGAATTTTCCTGCCAGGGTGAGCAGGGCGAGCGGAGAGAGTGGGGCCCGGGCGAGCGGGGGAGGGAGACCGGGAGCTGTCAGTGGTGCATGGGATGCTGGACGACGATGGCCACCAGAAGGAATTCCACCGACGACCCGCTCGCCCCCCTCACGCTCGCCGTGGGCCAGGAGGACCTGCTCCTCGACCGCGCCGTGCAACAGGTGGTGGCGGCGGCCCGGGCCTCCGACCCCGACACGGATGTCCGAGACCTCACCTCCGACCAGCTCCAGCCCGGCACCCTGGCCGAGCTGACTAGCCCGTCGCTCTTCGCCGAGCGCAAGGTGGTGGTCGTGCGCAATTCGCAGGACCTTTCCGCCGACACGGTCAAGGACGTCAAGGCGTATCTCGGCGACCCGGTCGAGGAGATCACCCTTGTGCTCCTGCACGCGGGCGGCGCCAAGGGCAAGGGCCTGCTGGACGCGGCGCGCAAGGCGGGTGCGCGGGAGGTCGCCTGCCCGAAGACGACCAAGCCGGCCGAGCGGCTCTCGTTCGTACGGTCGGAGTTCCGGGCGCTGGGACGCTCGGCGACGCCCGAGGCATGCCAGGCGCTGGTCGACTCCATCGGCAGCGATCTGCGGGAGCTGGCGAGTGCGGTCTCGCAGCTCGTCGCGGATGTCGAGGGCACCATCGACGAGGCGGTAGTCGCCCGTTACTACACGGGCCGTGCCGAGGCGTCGAGCTTCACGGTCGCCGACCGTGCGGTGGAGGGCCGGGCGGCGGAGGCGCTGGAGGCGCTGCGCTGGTCGCTGTCGACCGGGGTGGCGCCGGTGCTGATCACGAGTGCGCTGGCGCAGGGCGTGCGGGCGATCGGCAAGCTGTCCTCGGCCCGCGGCGGGCGGCCCGCCGACCTCGCCCGTGAGCTGGGGATGCCGCCGTGGAAGATCGACCGGGTGCGGCAGCAGATGCGTGGCTGGACACCCGACGGGGTGGCCCTCGCCCTGCGGGCGGTCGCGGAGGCCGACGCGGGGGTCAAGGGCGGCGGCGACGACCCGGAGTACGCCCTGGAGAAGGCCGTGGTCGCGATCGCGCGGGCGGCACGGTCGGGGCGGTGAGCCCTGGGCCGGGTGGCCACACCGGCCCCGCCCGGCCGCGAGCGCGTATGACGAAGGTCCCGCCCGGCCGCGAGTGCGTACGCCGAAGGCCCGGCCCCGAAGGTTCCCGCCCCGCACTGAACGCGTACGCCGAAGGCCCCGGTCCCGCTCTGGGGAGAGCTGAGGCCGGGGCCTTCGGTTAACGCTTGGTGCGCCGCACCCGCGTGGCGAACGCAGGTTCGGTGTGCGGCGCGGGGTGCCGGTCAGGAACGGGAGAGAGGGCCCGCTGGGTCCGTCCCGGCGATCACATCAGAATGCTCAGCCCTGGAGGGAGGCAACCTTGGAGGCCAGCGCCGACTTCTTGTTGGCGGCGGCGTTCTTGTGGATGACACCCTTCGAGACGGCCTTGTCGAGCGCGCGGGAGGCGTCGCGAGCGGCCGAGGTGGCCTTCTCGACGTCACCGGCGGCGGCAGCCTCACGGGCCTTGCGGATAGCGGTCTTGAGCGAGGACTTGACGGCCTTGTTGCGCAGGCGCGCCTTCTCGTTCGTCTTGTTCCGCTTGATCTGGGACTTGATGTTCGCCACGAAAGAGCCTTTTCAGGTTCGTTGGATCTTCGATGTGCGCCCCACGGCCTGAGAGAGTCGCGAGGCACAGCTGTCAACGGTACCAGCCCCACTCCGACCGGCCCAAACCGGTCTCCGCCCCGCAACCATGGGACGATGGAGGCTACGTATCGATCCGACCGACCCGACATCGACCCGAGACACGGCGTTCGGCGTCTCAAGAATCAGGACCCTGCGTGCCCGCGACTCCTACCAACGTGCCCGAGCCGAGCCGTACCGACCCGGCGCTGATCCGCAACTTCTGCATCATCGCGCACATCGACCACGGCAAGTCGACCCTTGCCGACCGGATGCTCCAGCTGACCGGTGTGGTCGACCAGCGGCAGATGCGTGCTCAGTACCTCGACCGGATGGACATCGAGCGCGAGCGCGGCATCACCATCAAGTCCCAGGCGGTGCGGCTGCCCTGGGCGCCCTCCACGGGCGAGGGCCAGGGCCGCACCCATGTCCTCAATATGATCGACACCCCGGGCCACGTGGACTTCACCTACGAGGTCTCCCGTTCGCTCGCCGCCTGCGAGGGCACGGTCCTGCTGGTCGACGCCGCGCAGGGCATCGAGGCCCAGACCCTGGCCAACCTCTACCTGGCGATGGAGAACGACCTCACCATCGTCCCGGTGCTCAACAAGATCGACCTGCCGGCCGCGCAGCCCGAGAAGTTCTCCGAGGAGCTGGCCAACCTCATCGGCTGCCAGCCGGAGGACGTGCTCAAGGTCTCCGCGAAGACCGGCATCGGCGTGGACGCGCTGCTCGACCGGGTGGTCAGGGACGTCCCGGCCCCGATCGGCCAGGCGGACGCCCCGGCCCGCGCGATGATCTTCGACTCGGTCTACGACTCGTACCGCGGCGTCGTCACGTACGTCCGTGTGGTCGACGGCCAGCTCAACAAGCGCGAGCGCATCAAGATGATGTCCACCGGCGCCACCCACGAGCTGCTGGAGATCGGGGTCTCCTCCCCGGAGATGACCCCGGCCGACGGCCTCGGCGTGGGCGAGGTCGGCTACATCATCACCGGTGTGAAGGATGTCCGGCAGTCCAAGGTCGGTGACACCATCACGTCCCTGAACAAGGGCGCGACCGAGGCGCTGGGCGGCTACAAGGACCCCAAGCCGATGGTGTTCTCGGGTCTGTACCCGCTGGACGGATCGGACTACCCGGACCTGCGCGAGGCGCTGGACAAGCTCCAGCTCAACGACGCCGCCCTGGTGTACGAGCCGGAGACCTCCGCGGCCCTCGGCTTCGGCTTCCGCGTCGGCTTCCTCGGTCTGCTCCACCTCGACGTGATCCGGGAGCGGCTGGAGCGCGAGTTCGGCCTCGAACTCATCGCCACCGCTCCCAACGTGGTCTACCGCGTCGACATGGAGGACGGCACCGAGCACACCGTCACCAACCCGAGCGAATTCCCCGAGGGCAAGATCGACAAGGTGCACGAGCCCGTCGTGCGCGCCACGGTCCTGGCCCCCAGCGAGTTCATCGGCGCGATCATGGAGCTCTGCCAGAACCGGCGCGGCACCCTGCTCGGCATGGACTACCTCTCCGAGGACCGGGTCGAGATCCGCTACACCCTGCCGCTCGCCGAGATCGTCTTCGACTTCTTCGACCAGCTGAAGTCCAAGACCCGGGGTTACGCCTCGCTCGACTACGAGCCCACCGGCGAGCAGACCGCCCAGCTCGTCAAGGTCGACATCCTGCTGCACGGCGACAAGGTCGATGCGTTCTCGGCGGTCACGCACAAGGACAAGGCGTACGCGTACGGCGTCCGGCTCGTCGCCAAGCTGCGCGAGCTGATCCCGCGGCAGAACTTCGAGGTGCCGATCCAGGCCGCCATCGGCTCCCGGGTCATCGCCCGTGAGACCGTCCGTGCCATCCGCAAGGACGTCCTCGCCAAGTGCTACGGCGGTGACATCTCCCGTAAGCGGAAGCTGCTGGAGAAGCAGAAGGAGGGCAAGAAGCGGATGAAGATGGTCGGCAACGTGGAGGTGCCGCAGGAGGCCTTCATCGCCGTCCTGTCCACGGACGAGTCCGGCGGCGAGAGCAAGGGCAAGAAGTAGCCCGTCCGGGCCACATCCGGGCCGCACCCGGGCCGCCCCCGCTCTACCCTCCGGTAGCCCGAACGGGCCCCCGCGTCGCAGCATCCAGCGACGCGGGGGCCCGTTCGTTATGAAGCGGCGGCTCGTTGCCCCTTACGCGGTGGACGCGGGCGCTCTACCCTGATCACGGCTTCGTAGTTACTCACCAGTTAAACAAGCCCCGCGAGGAACAGCCGCGAGGAACAAGCAGCAACCAGCAGCCGGTCGTGAAGCACTGCCGCAGGCCCGGAGGACGTCGTGAGCGACACACTGACCTTGATCGAGAACCGACCGCCCTCCGTGGCGAACCTCTTCATCGACCGCGTGGCGGCCACCCCGGACGGGGAGGCCTACCGCTACCCCGTCCCCGCGGCCACCGGTGCGGGACCCGATGAGTGGAAGTCGCTGAGCTGGGCGCAGGCCGCCGAGCGGGTCTACGCCATCGCGGCCGGGCTCATCGGTCTGGGCGTGCGGCCGGAGGAGCGGATCGCGCTCGCCGCCGGCACGCGGGTGGAATGGATCCTCGTCGACCTCGGTGTCATGTGCGCGGGTGCCGCCACCACCACGATCTACCCGTCGACCAACGCCGAGGAGTCGGCCTTCATCCTCTCCGACTCCGACAGCCGGGTGCTCATCGCCGAGGACGCCGCCCAGCTGGCCAAGGCCCGCGAGCGCCGCGCCGAGCTGCCGGACCTCGCCCATGTCGTCGTCATCGATCCCGAGGGCGCCGACCCCGTCGAGGGCGACCCCGAGGGCTGGGTGCTCACCCTCGCCGAGCTGGAGGCACGCGGCGCCGAGTACCTGGCGCAGCACCCCGAGGCGATCAAGGAGCGGGTCGCCGCCATCACGGCCGACCAGCTGGCCACCCTGATCTACACCTCGGGCACCACCGGCCGCCCCAAGGGCGTGCGGCTGCCGCACGACAACTGGTCGTACATGGCCAAGGCCACCGTGGCCACCGGCCTCATCACCGCCGACGACGTCCAGTACCTCTGGCTGCCGCTCGCGCACGTCTTCGGCAAGGTCCTCACCTCCGGCCAGATCGAGGTGGGCCACGTCACCGCAGTCGACGGCCGGGTCGACAAGATCATCGAGAACCTGCCGGTGGTCCAGCCGACGTACATGGCCGCGGTGCCCCGCATCTTCGAGAAGGTGTACAACGGCGTCGCCGCCAAGGCGCGGGCCGGCGGCGCAGCCAAGTACAAGATCTTCCAGTGGGCGGCCGGGGTCGCCCGCGAGTACGCGACTGTCTCGCAGGACAACTTCCGGCGCACCGGCACGGCCTCCGTCCCGTTCGGGCTCGGCGCCAAGCACAAGGTCGCCGACGCCCTCGTCTTCGCCAAGATCCGTGAGGCCTTCGGCGGCCGCCTGCGCGCCTGTGTCTCCGGCTCCGCCGCCCTCGCCACCGACATCGGCCTCTTCTTCTCCGGCGCAGGGATCCACATCCTGGAGGGCTACGGCCTCACCGAGTCCAGCGCCGCCTCCTTCGTCAACCCGGGCGAGGCCTACCGCACCGGTACCGTCGGCAAGCCGCTCCCCGGCACCGAGGTACGGATCGCGGACGACGGCGAGATCCTGCTGCGCGGCCCCGGCCTGATGGAGGGCTACCACGGGCAGCCGGAGAAGACCGCCGAGGTACTGGAGCCGGACGGCTGGTTCCACACCGGCGACATCGGCGAGCTGTCCGTGGACGGCTACCTCCGGATCACCGACCGCAAGAAGGACCTGATCAAGACGTCCGGCGGAAAGTACATCGCCCCGGCAGAGGTCGAGGGACAGTTCAAGGCGGTCTGCCCGTTCGTCTCCAACATCCTGGTGCACGGCGCGGACCGGAACTTCTGCACCGCCCTGATCGCACTCGACGAACCGACCATCCTCGGCTGGGCCGCCGAGAACGGCCTGGGCGGCAAGCCGTACGCCGAAGTGGTCGCCTCCCCGAAGGCCGTCGCGCTCATCGAGGGCTACGTCAAGCGGCTCAACGAGGGCCTGCAGCGCTGGCAGACCATCAAGAAGTTCCGGCTGCTGCCCCGCGACCTGGACATCGAGCACGGTGAGCTGACGCCCAGCCTCAAGCTGAAGCGGCCGGTCGTCGAGCGCGAGTACAAGGGCCTCATCGACGACATGTACGCGGGGACCCGCGAGGCATAGGGCCTGCCCCCACGGTGTTCCTCCCCGCTCTTTTTCTCCGCTCACTTCGGCAACTCGTTGCTTATGGGCATGGTCCATCTGTCACTCTGTCGGTGTCGTCAGCGCCGCCCAACGAGAACAGACAGACAGCAACGAGAACAGACAGAGCGAGAACAGGTCAGGAGCTGCGCCGTGGGGCCCATTCCCTTGCAGCGGGACATCGTTCAGCGTCCCGGTGATCCCGCAGGCCGTGCGGATGCACGGCCGGTCGCCCATACGTCCCTGCCCGGGAACCTCCTCGCACCCTCCGCCGCCCGCAGGTTCGTCCGGGCCGCGCTCCGCGAGTGGACCGGGCTCGGACTGCCCGCGGCCGTGGGTTTCAGCGAGCGCGTGGCCGAGGACGCCGAAGTCGTCGTCAGCGAGCTGGTCACCAACGCGGTCGTGCACGCCGGGACCAACGTGGAGGTGCTCGCCCGGCTGGAGGAGGCCGCCGAGGACGAGGTCGCGGCCCTGGTGCTGGAGGTCTCGGACCACCACCCGGCCCGCGCCGTGCGCAGCGACCGCCCGGAGTCCGGGAGCGCCGCCGACGCCGCGGAGGGCACCAGCCTCGTCGGCCCCGACGAGCCCGCCGAGTACGGTCGCGGGCTCCAGCTCGTCGGCACCCTCGCCGAACGCTGGGGCATCACCTACCGCACCGGCCTCAAGACCGTCTGGGCCAGGCTCCCCGTGGACGACTGGAACCCCTTCCCGGAACCGGCGGCCGAGCCCGGGTTCCAGCAGGGGCTGCGCGCCGCCGAGCTGCTCGCCCCCACCGCCCGCCGCGCGCTGCGCGACGACGCGGACTGGGCCGGCCGCGGCGCGCTCTCCTTCCTCGCCGAGGCCTCGGACCTGCTCGCCGGCCAGCTCGACGAGGACATCGTGGCGGCGCTCTCCGGACAGTTACTGGTGCCCAGGCTGGCCGACTGGTGCGCGATCTGGCTGGAACCCGAGAACGGCGGTCCCTCCGCCGTACCCCGGCTGGCCAGCATCTGGCACCGGGACGAGGCCGAGACCGGGCAGCTGCGCACCCTGCTGGAACAGGGCCCGATCCGGCTCCCCGAGCGGGTCGGCACCGGGCCTGTCTCCATGCCGTGGCCCGGCGGCGAGGAGGGCGCGAAGGCCGACGAGCCCGCCGCGTCCGCCCTCGCCTACCGGATCACCTCCGGCGGCCGGACACTCGGCGCCGTACTCCTCGGCCGGGAGGGCCTCGCCCGCGTCCCCGACGAGGTGACCGCGCTCATCGAGGACTTCGTACGCCGGGTCGGCCTCGCCGTGGGCGCCGCCCGCGAGTACACCCGGCAGGCCACCATCAGTCGCATCCTGCAGCGCGCCCTGCTGCCCGGCAAGGTCGCCGAGATACCGGGGGTCACCAGCTCACTGGTGTACGAACCCAGCGACGACGGCGTCGTCGGCGGTGACTTCTACGACATCTTCCCGTGCCCCGGCGACCGCTGGTGCTTCGTGCTGGGCGATGTGCAGGGCAGCGGCCCCGAGGCCGCCGTCGTCACCGGCCTCGCCCGCCCCTGGCTGCGGCTGCTGGCCCGCGAGGGCTTCGGCGTCGGCGAGGTCCTGGACCGGCTCAACCGGCTGCTCCTGGACGACGCGATGGAGGCCGCCGAGGCCGCCGCGCTCATGGTGGCCGCCGCCGGCGGCCAGCAGACCCCGGACACCGGGCAGTCCCGTTTCCTGTCCCTGCTGTACGGAGAGCTCGTACCGCTGCCCGGCGGCGGCGTGCGCTGCACCCTGGCCAGCGCCGGCCACCCGCTGCCGCTGCTGCTGCGGCCCGACGGCGAGGTGCGCCCCGCCGCCGAGCCCCAGATGCTGCTCGGGATCTTCGACGACGTCGCGTACGAGAGCCAGAGCTTCGAGCTGGCGCCCGGCGACAGCCTGCTGTGCGTCACGGACGGGGTGACGGAGCGGCGCTGCGGGCCGCTGATGTTCGACGACGAGGACGGGCTGTCCCGGGCGCTGGCCGGCTGCACCGGGCTGTCGGCGGACGGGATAGCGGACCGGATCAAGCGGGCGGTGCACGAATTCGCCGAGCGGCCGCCCGACGACGACCTGGCGCTGCTGGTGCTCCAGGCGGGGTGAGGACGCGTGGCCGGGGCCGGGCGGCCTGCGTGATCACGGGCGTGGCCGGGGGTTCCCCGGCGACGAGCGACAATGGGCGGTATGCCTTCCGTACTGCCCGATGGTGAACCCGTACCCGACGACGGGGCGCTGCCCCGCCATGCCCTGGAAGGCGCCGCCGACCGGCCGCTCGGCTTCTACCTGCACGTGCCGTACTGCGCGACCCGCTGCGGCTACTGCGACTTCAACACCTACACCGCCACCGAGCTGCGGGGCTCCGGCGGCGCGCTGGCCTCCAGGGACAACTACGCCGAGCATCTGATCGGCGAGGTCCGCCAGGCCCGCGAGGTCCTCGGCGACGACCCGCGCCCGGTCCGCACGGTCTTCGTCGGCGGCGGCACGCCGACCCTGCTGGCCGCCGCGGACCTGGTCCGGATGCTGGGGGCGATCCGGGAGGAGTTCGGGCTCGCGGACGATGCCGAGATCACTACCGAGGCCAATCCGGAGTCCGTCTCCCCGGCGTATCTCGCCGAACTGCGCGAGGGCGGCTTCAACCGGATCTCCTTCGGGATGCAGAGCGCCCGGCAGCACGTGCTGAAGATCCTGGACCGTACGCATACGCCGGGGCGGCCCGAGGCGTGTGTCGCCGAGGCCCGGGAGGCAGGCTTCGAGCACGTCAACCTCGACCTGATCTACGGCACGCCGGGGGAGTCCGACGACGACTGGCGGGCCTCGCTGGACGCGGCGATCGGGGCGGGGCCGGACCATGTGTCGGCGTACGCGCTGATCGTCGAGGAGGGCACCCAGCTGGCCCGCCGGATCCGGCGCGGCGAGATCCCGATGACCGACGACGACGCCCACGCCGACCGGTACCTGATCGCGGACGAGGCGATGACCGCGGCGGGTTTCTCCTGGTACGAGGTGTCGAACTGGGCCCGCACGCCCGAGGGCCGCTGCCTGCACAACGAGCTGTACTGGCGCGGGGCCGACTGGTGGGGCGCCGGGCCCGGGGCGCACAGCCACGTCGGCGGGGTGCGCTGGTGGAACGTGAAGCACCCGGGCGCGTACGCGCAGGCGCTGGCCGAGGGGCGGTCGCCGGGGGCCGGGCGCGAGATCCTCTCCGAGGAGGACCGGCGGGTCGAGCGGATTCTGCTGGAGATCCGGCTCCAGGACGGGTGCCCGCTCGACATCCTGGCCCCGGCCGGACTGGCCGCTTCCCGCCGCGCGCTGGCGGACGGGCTCCTGGAGTCCGGGCCGTACGAGCGCGGGCGGGCGGTGCTGACCCTGCGGGGGCGGCTGCTGGCGGACGCGGTGGTGCGGGACCTGGTGGACTGAGGGCGGCGCGGGGCACGGGCGCGGGGCGCGGGCGCGGGGTGCGCCCGCGGCGGGCTTGTTCCCCTGCCCCGCCCCTTCCCGTAACCAGGGGCTCCGCCCCCGATCCCGCTCCTCAATCGCCGGAGGGGCTTGAAGCCGGGGCCGTCACGAAGTCGATCAGGTGCTCCACCGAGCCCAGCAGGGACGGCTCCAGGTCGCGGTACGAGTGGACCCTGGACAGGATGTGCTGCCAGGCCGCGCCGGTGCTCTCCGGCCAGCCGAGCGCGCGGCACACGCCCGTCTTCCAGTCCTGACCGCGAGGGACCACCGGCCAGGCCGTGATGCCCACGGAGGACGGCTTCACCGCCTCCCACACGTCGATGTAGGGGTGACCGACCACCAGCACGTTCCCGTCCGTGACCTGGTCGGCGATCCGGGACTCCTTGGAGCCGGGGACCAGGTGGTCGACCAGGACGCCCAGCCTGGCGTCCGGGCCGGGGGAGAACTCGCGCACGACGGAGGGAAGGTCGTCGATGCCCTCCAGGTACTCGACGACCACGCCCTCGATCCGCAGGTCGTCGCCCCAGACCCGCTCGACCAGCTCCGCGTCGTGCCGGCCCTCCACATAGATCCGGCCCGCCCGCGCGACCCGGGCGCGCGCCCCGGGCACCGCGACCGAACCGGAGGCCGTCCGCGCGGGGCGCACCGGAGCGGCGGCCGAGGGGCGCACGAGGGTGACGACCCGGCCCTCCAGCAGGAAGCCGCGCGGCTCCATCGGGAACACCCGGTGCTTGCCGAAGCGGTCCTCCAGGGTCACCGTCGGACCCTGGGCCGTCTTCTCGCAGCGGATCACCGCGCCGCAGAATCCGGTGGCGACCTCCTCCACGACCAGATCGGCTTCGGCGGGGACCTCGGGAACGGGGGCGGACCTCTTCCACGGCGGGGTCAGATCCGGCTGGTAGCTGCGCATCGGACGACGATAGGACGACTTGGCCCCGGGGGTCACGACACGCCGAAGCGCATGGCCAGTTGTTCGCGCTGGTCGCGTACGAACGCCGCGTCCACCACCGCCCCGTGCCCCGGCACGTACACCGCGTCCTCGCCGCCCAGCGCCAGCAGCCGGTCCAGGGAGGCCGGCCAGCGGGCGGGGAAGGCGTCCCGGCCCGCCTGCGGTTCGCCGGACTCCTCGACCAGGTCGCCGCAGAGCACGATCGCGGGGGAGCCGGGAACGACCGCCACCAGGTCGTGGCCGCTGTGCGCGGGGCCCACGTCGGCCAGCAGCACCTCGCGTCCGCCGCCCAGATCGAGCGTCCACTCGCCGTACACCTCGTGCTGCGGCGCGACCAGCGCGTCGACGGCCTCCGCCGCGTCGTGCTCCTCGACCCCATGGCGCACGGCCGAGGTGTGCAGCTCGTCCTTCGCGTGCTTCAGCAGCTCGGCCATGCCGACCGCCCCGTACACCTGGGCGCCGGAGAACGCGGCGGTGCCCAGCACATGGTCGAAATGGGGATGGCTGAGTGCGATATGCGTCACCCTCCGGCCGAGCAGGGCCTGCGCCTGGGCCCGCACCTCGGCGCCCTCGCGGAGAGTCGATCCGGTGTCGTAGAGGAGCACTCCGTCCGTTCCGGCCACCAGCGCGACCGTCGCGTCCCACCCGGGAAGGCGCCTCCGGCCCACTCCGTGACCGAGTCGCTCCCACCCGAACTCTTCCCAAGAGGCATCCATACCGTGACGCTATCGGCAAACCACCTGCGAGGTCGCGAGGTAGCGTGGCCGGTCGCCCTTGCTAGGTCCCCACTCGGCCGCCGTACACTGGCCGGGGGGTTGCTGGCACTCGCGTTGACAGAGTGCCAGGCGGATTCCTGGGCAGAGAAACAGGAACGACCCGAGAACCAACGAGGAAACACAGCTGGAGGTGTGCGCGATGCTCAGCGAACGCAGACTCGAAGTGCTTCGCGCCATCGTCCAGGACTATGTCGGCACGGAGGAGCCCGTCGGCTCCAAGGCGCTCACCGAGCGGCACAAGCTGGGGGTCTCCCCGGCGACCGTCCGCAACGACATGGCGGTGCTGGAGGACGAGGGCTTCATCGCCCAGCCCCACACCAGCGCGGGACGCATCCCGACGGACAAGGGCTACCGGCTCTTCGTCGACAAGCTCGCGGGGGTCAAACCCCTCTCGACGCCGGAACGTCGCGCCATTCACAATTTCCTCGACGGCGCGGTCGACCTCGACGACGTCGTGGGCCGCACCGTACGGCTGCTCGCGCAGCTGACCCGGCAGGTCGCCATCGTGCAGTACCCCTCGCTGACCCGTTCGACGGTGCGGCACGTGGAACTGCTCTCCCTGGCACCCGCCCGGCTGATGCTCGTGCTCATCACGGACACCGGCCGGGTCGAACAGCGCATGATCGACTGCCCCGCCCCGTTCGGCGAGACTTCTCTCGCCGATCTGCGGGCCCGGCTCAACAGCCGGGTCGTCGGACGCCGCTTCGCGGACGTCCCGCAGCTGGTGCAGGACCTGCCGGAATCCTTCGAGAGCGAGGACCGGGGAACCGTGTCCACCGTGCTCTCCATCCTGCTCGAAACCCTCGTCGAGGAGACGGAGGAGCGGCTGATGATCGGCGGCACCTCCAACCTCACCCGCTTCGGGCACGACTTCCCGGTGATGATCCGGCCGGTGCTGGAGGCACTGGAGGAGCAGGTCGTGCTGCTGAAGCTGCTCGGCGAGGCCAAGGACTCGGGCATGACCGTACGTATCGGGCACGAGAACGCCCACGAGGGGCTCAACTCCACGTCCGTCGTCGCGGTCGGCTACGGTTCGGGCGACGAGGCAGTCGCCAAACTCGGCGTGGTCGGACCGACCCGCATGGACTACCCCGGAACGATGGGAGCGGTACGCGCAGTGGCACGTTACGTCGGACAGATCCTGGCGGAGTCGTAAGTGGCCACGGACTACTACGCCGTACTCGGCGTACGCCGCGACGCATCCCAGGACGAGATCAAGAAGGCATTCCGGCGGCTCGCCCGCGAGCTGCACCCGGATGTGAACCCCGATCCGAAGACCCAGGAGCGGTTCAAGGAGATCAACGCCGCCTACGAGGTGCTGTCGGACCCGCAGAAGAAGCAGGTCTACGACCTCGGCGGCGACCCGCTGTCCGCCTCCGGCGGCGCCGGCGCGGGCGGATTCGGACAGGGCGGCTTCGGCAACTTCTCCGACATCATGGACGCGTTCTTCGGCACGTCGTCGCAGCGCGGACCCCGTTCGCGCACCCGGCGCGGCCAGGACGCGATGATCCGTCTGGAGATCGATCTCGCCGAGGCGGCGTTCGGCACCACCAAGGACATCCAGGTCGACACGGCCGTCGTCTGTACGACGTGCAGCGGTGAGGGCGCCGCCCCCGGCACCTCCGCCCAGACCTGTGACATGTGCCGCGGCCGCGGCGAGGTCTCCCAGGTCACCCGGTCCTTCCTCGGCCAGGTCATGACCTCGCGGCCCTGCCCGCAGTGCCAGGGCTTCGGCACGGTCGTGCCGACCCCGTGCCCGGAGTGCGCCGGCGACGGCCGCATCCGCTCGCGGCGCACGCTCACCGTGAAGATCCCCGCCGGTGTCGACAACGGCACCCGCATCCAGCTCGCGGGCGAGGGCGAGGTCGGCCCCGGTGGCGGCCCGGCCGGCGATCTGTACGTGGAGATCCACGAGCTCTCGCACTCGGTGTTCCAGCGCCGCGGCGACGACCTGCACTGCACGGTCACCATCCCCATGACGGCGGGCGCGCTCGGCACCAAGGTGCCGCTGGAGACGCTCGACGGCCTGGAGGAGGTCGACATCCGGCCGGGTACCCAGTCCGGCCAGTCTGTGCCGCTGCACGGCCGCGGCATCACGCATCTGCGGGGCGGCGGGCGCGGCGACCTGATCGTGCACGTCGAGGTGATGACCCCGACGAAGCTGGACCCGGAGCAGGAGCGGCTGCTGCGCGACCTGGCGAAGATGCGCGGCGAGGAGCGGCCCACCGGCCAGTTCCAGCCCGGCCAGCAGGGGCTGTTCTCGCGGCTGAAGGACGCCTTCAACGGCCGCTGACCGGTCCCGCCCACCGTTCCCGGACGCCGGACGGACCCGCTCGGCGGGCCTGTCCGGCGTTCGCGTGCGGGCCTGTCCTGTTCGCGTACGGACCTGTCGGCTGTTCGCGTATGAACCCGTCCGGCGTTCGCGTACGGACCTTGTCCGGCGTTCGGTGCAAAGCGGACCCGTCCCGCGCGCCCCGAGCCGCGCGGGACGTGACACGATGCGGGCATGTCATCCGCGTTGACCGATCTCTGCCGGTATCCGATCGTGCAGGCCCCGATGGCGGGGGGCGCATCCTGTCCGCAGCTCGTCTCCGCCGTCTGTGAGGCGGGCGGGCTCGGTTTCCTCGCCGCCGGGTACAAGACGGCGGACGGCATGTACAACGAGATCAAGCAGCTGCGCGGGCTGACCGGTCAGCCCTTCGGCGTCAATCTCTTCATGCCGCAGCCGGCGCTCGCCGACCCGTGCGCCGTCGAGGTGTACCGGCACCAGCTCGCGGGCGAGGCCGCCTGGTACGAGACCCCGCTCGGTGATCCGGACTCCGGCGGCGACGACAACTACGAAGCCAAAATCGCCATCCTCCTGGAGGACCCGGTCCCGGCCGTCTCGTTCACCTTCGGCTGCCCGACCCGTGACACCCTCGACGCGTTCGCCGGCGTCGGCACGTACACCGTCGTGACGGTCACCACGCCCGAGGAGGCCCAGGCCGCCCAGTGGGCGGGCGCCGACGCGGTCTGCGTCCAGGGCGTCGAGGCGGGCGGGCATCAGTCGACCCACCGCGACGACCCGCAGACCGACGGCGCCGGAATCGGGCTGCTCTCACTGGTGTCCCAGGTCCGCGAGACCGTGCAGATACCGATCGTCGCCACCGGCGGGCTGATGCGCGGCTCCCAGATCGCCGCGGTGCTCGCCGCGGGCGCGGAGGCGGCACAGCTCGGCACCGCGTTCCTCATCTGCCCCGAGTCCGGGGCGAGCCTGCTGCACAAGCAGGCCCTGACCAACCCGCTGTTCGTACGGACCGCGCTGACCCGGGCGTTCTCCGGCCGCCCGGCCCGCGGCCTGGTCAACCGGTTCATGCGCGAGCACGGCCCGTACGCCCCCGCCGCCTACCCGCAGGTCCACTACGTGACCGCCGGGCTGCGCAAGGCGGCGGCGAAGGCCGGGGACGCGCAGGGCATGGCCCTGTGGGCGGGGCAGGGACACCGGATGGCGCGCGAGCTGCCGGCCGGCCGGCTGGTCAGGCTGCTCGCCGAAGAACTGGACGCCGCACGGACGGCAGTGAGCACAGGGAGTACGCAGTGACCGCACCGGTCTTCGTCGTCGAACAGGTCCCCGGCGGGCCCGAGTTCGTCCTGGAGGGGCCCGAGGGCCGGCACGCCGTGTCGGTCAAGCGGCTGCACGCCGGTGAGGACGTCGTACTCACCGACGGGCGTGGCCACTGGACAGAAGGCGTCGTCCTGGCCGCCGAGGGCAAGGACCGGCTCGTCCTCACCGGTCTGACCGGGATCCGGGAGGAGCCCCGGCCCGCTCCCCGCATCACCGTCGTCCAGGCCCTGCCCAAGGGCGACCGGGGCGAGGTCGCCGTGGAGACGATGACGGAGACCGGGGCCGACGCGATCGTGCCCTGGCAGGCGTCGCGCTGCATCACGCAGTGGAAGGGCGACCGCGGCCTCAAGTCCCTCGCGAAATGGCGCAACACCGCCCGGGAGGCGGGCAAGCAGTCCCGCCGGGTGCGCTTCCCCGAGGTGGTCGACGCGATGACGACCAAACAGGTCGCCGCGCTGCTGGCCGCGGCGGACTTCGCCGCCGTCCTGCACGAGGACCGGGAGCACGACAGCGAACCGCTGGCCACCGTCCCGCTCCCCGAACGGGGCGAGATCGTGCTCGTCGTGGGTCCCGAGGGCGGGGTGTCGCCGCAGGAGCTGGCGGCGTTCGCCGCGGCGGGTGCCAGGACCTGCCGGCTCGGCGCGAGCGTGCTGCGCACCTCCACGGCGGGCACGGCGGCGACCGCACTGCTGCTGGGGCGCACGGGCCGTTGGTCGTGAGGCCGGCGCGTGCTCCGTCGTGAGGCCGGAGTACGCCCCGTTGTGAGCCTGCCGCGCGCCCCGTCGCGTGCGCCGGAGCCGCTCGCGGTTTTGGCCGCAAGCCGTCTACCGCTTCGTGAGCGAACGGTGGGAAGCTGCCCGTATGGGGACATCAAGGGCATGGGGTCAGGGAAGAGGGCGGCGCTTTCTGGCCGCGTCCGCACTCGTGGTCGCGGCGGTCGCGGGAGCTGTCGCCTGTGACCCCCAGGGCGGGCTGAACTCCGCTTCCATCGCCGTGACCACCGACCGGGTCGGCACCGGCGCTCTGGAAAGCAACGGGGTCGACGTGCAGTGGCTGAACTGCACCGCCGGTGTCGACGGGTACACGGCCGGGGGCGCGCAGCCCTCCGCGTCCGCGCGCCGGATCGCGGATGTCGACTGCACCGGCAAGACCCGGCAGGGCGAGCCCATCACCCTCACCGGCAAGGTGACCCAGGAGCTCGGCGGGCGCTGCGTGCGCGGGGACCTGACCGCGAAGACGGGCGGGAAGGCCGTTTTCCGGGCGGATGTGCTCGGCAACTGCGACGCCGCCCCGCCGACTGCCGTGGTGAATCCGCCGCCGGCCGGCGGCGGTCAGGGCCCCCGGCCGGTGGTCACCGTCACGGTGACGGTGACCGAGACACCCATGGGCAAGTGAACCGGCCCGCCCCGCGGCGGCAGGTCGAACTCCGGCCAACCCGCTTACGCGGAGCGGAACCGCGACCTAGGGTGACCGGTGTGACGCAGTCTGCCTACCTCCGATACCCCCATGTCCAGGGCGATTCGATCGCCTTCACCGCCGAGGACGATGTCTGGCTGGCGCCGCTGGACGGCGGCCGAGCCTGGCGCGTCTGTGCCGACAACCGGCCGGTCGCAGGCCCCCGGATATCGCCCGACGGAACCCGGGTCGCCTGGACGTCCACCAGGGACGGGGCCCCCGAGGTGCACATCGCACCGGCCGACGGCGGGCCCTCCCAGCGGCTCACCCACTGGGGCGACGCCCGGACCGCCGTGCACGGCTGGACGCCCGAGGGCGAAGTGCTGGTCATCAGCGCCCAGGGGCAGGCGTCGTTCCGGCGCACCTGGGCCAGGGCCTTGCCGGTCGACGGCGGACCCGCCCGGACCCTGCCGTACGGACCGGTCGGCTCGCTCGCGTACGGGCCCGGCGGCCGGGTCCTGCTGCTCTCGGTCACCATGGGGCGCGAGGCCGCCGCCTGGAAGCGCTACCGGGGCGGCACGGCGGGCAAGCTGTGGATCGAGCAGGAGTCCCCGCAGGACGGCCCGTCGGAGTTCGTACGGCTCCATGCCGACCTCGACGGGAACATCGAATGCCCGATGTGGGTGGGCGAGCGCGTCGCCTTCCTCTCCGACCACGAAGGGGTCGGCGCGCTCTACTCCTCGCTCCCCGACGGCTCCGACCTGCGCCGCCACACCGGCATCGAGGGCTTCTACGCCCGCCACGCGTCCACCGACGGCACCCGCGTCGTCTACGCCTCGGCCGGGGAACTCTGGCTGCTGGACGAGCTGGAGGGCGACGGGCCCCGCCGCATCGACATCCGGCTCGGCGGTCAGCGCGCCGACCTCCAGCCGCACACCGTGCACGCCGGCAGCCATCTCGACTCCGCGTCCCCGGACCGCACCGGCCGCGGCAGCGCCGTCGGGACGCGCGGCGCCGTCCACTGGGTCACCCACAGTGAGGGCCCGGCCCGCGCGCTCGCCGTCGAACCGGGCGTACGCGCCAGACTGCCCCGCGCCTTCCAGGCCGACGGCGACCAGCACGTCGTCTGGGTCACCGACGCCGAGGGCGACGACGCCCTGGAGTGCGCGCCCGCCACCGGAACCGCTCCCGGCGCCGTACCGCGCCGCCTCGCCGCAGGCCGTATCGGCCGGGTCCTCGAACTGGCCCCGGCGCCCGACGGCAGCCGGTTCGCCGTCGCCGCGCACGACGGGCGGATCCTGATCGTCGAGCGGGAGAGCGGCGAGGTCCACGAGGTGGACCGCAGCGAGCACGGCGACGCCTGCGGCCTCGTCTTCTCGCCCGACTCCTCCTGGCTCGCCTGGTCCCACCCCGGGCCCGAGCCGCTCAGCCAGCTCAAGCTCGCCCACCTCGCCGATCTCTCGGTCACCGAGGCCACCCCGCTGCGCTTCCGGGACTTCGCCCCCGCGTTCACCGGCGACGGCAAGCACCTGGCCTTCCTCTCCGAGCGCTCCTTCGACCCCATCTACGACGCCCATGTCTTCGACCTGGCGTTCATCGGCGCCTGCCGCCCGCACCTGCTGACGCTCGCCGCCACCACGCCCTCCCCGTTCGGGCCGCAGCGCCACGGCCGCCCGACCGAGAAGAGCGGCGGTGAGGGCGACCAGGACAACCCGACCGCGCTCCCCGTCACCCGGATCGACCTCGAAGGACTCGCGGACCGGATCGTGGCGCTGCCCGTCGAGGCCGCCAACTACTCAACGCTGCACGCCGCGAAGGACGGGCTGCTGTGGCTGAGCCACCCGGTGACCGGGGTGCTCGGCACCAGCGGACCCACCCCCGACTCCCGGCGGCCCGAGACGGTCCTGGAGCGGTACGACCTGGAGAAGCTGCGCTGCGAGGAACTGGCCTCCGGGGTCAGGGACTTCGCGGTCAGCGGTGACGGCAAGCGGGTGGTCATGCAGACCCGGGGCAAGCTGCGCGTCGTGCCGTCCGACAGCCGGGTCGCCGCCGATGACGACGACGGCGGCAGCGACGGCGGCGTCACCGTCGACCTCTCCCGGATCCGGCGGACCCTCGAACCGGCCGCCGAATGGCGCCAGATGTACAACGAGGCCGGGCGCATCATGCGGGACAACTACTGGCGCCCCGACATGGGCGGCCTCGACTGGGACGGGGTCCTGGACCGCTACCGCCCGGTGCTGGAGCGGGTCGCCACCCACGACGACCTGATGGACCTGCTCTGGGAGGTGCAGGGGGAGCTCGGCACCTCGCACGCCTATGTGCGGCCGTCCGCCGGATGGGGCGACGAATCGACCCGGCAGGGGCTGCTCGGCGCGGACATCTCCCGTACGGGTGAAGGCAGTTGGCGAATCGACCGGATCCTGCCGTCCGAGACCTCCGACCCGGAGGCCCGCTCCCCGCTCGCCGCGCCCGGCGTGGCGGTCCGCGCCGGGGACGCGATCGTCGCCGTCGACGGCCGCCCGGTCGACCCGGTGACCGGGCCAGGACCGCTGCTCATCGGCTCGGCGGACAAGCCGGTCGAGCTGACCGTCTCGCCGGTGGACGGCGGCAACGCCCGCCATGTCGTCGTCGTACCGATCGCCGACGAGGAGGCGCTGCGCTACCACGACTGGGTCGCCGACCGGCGGGCCTACGTGCACGAGCGCTCCGGCGGCCGCCTCGGCTATCTCCATGTCCCCGACATGGTCGGCGCGGGCTGGGCGCAGCTCCACCGGGACCTGCGGGTCGAGGTGGCGCGCGAAGGGCTGGTCGTGGACGTACGGGAGAACCGCGGCGGCCACACCTCGCAGCTGATCGTGGAGAAGCTCGCCCGCCGCGTCGTCGGCTGGGACCTGCCGCGCGGCAGGTCGCCGTACAGCTACCCGCTGGACGCGCCGCGCGGCCCCGTGGTCGCCGTGGCCAACGAGTTCTCCGGCTCGGACGGCGACGTCGTGAACGCCGCGATCAAGGCGCTGCGCATCGGTCCGGTAGTCGGTACCCGGACCTGGGGCGGCGTGGTCGGCATCGACAGCAAGTACCGGCTGGTGGACGGGACTCTGGTCACCCAGCCCAAGTTCGCGTTCTGGTTCGAGGGTTACGGCTGGGGCGTGGAGAACCACGGGGTCGATCCCGATGTCGAGGTCGTGGTGACACCGCAGGACTATGCGGCGGGGCGGGATCCGCAGTTGGACGAGGCGATCCGGATCGCGCTGGAGTCGCTGGCCGAGACGCCGGCGAAGCGGGCGCCGGGGCTGCCGGAGCTGCCGGAGGCGTAGGGACAGCGGGGCGGGTGTGCGGGTGGGGGTGGGGTGCGCCTGCGGCGGGCTCGTTGCCCCTGCCCGCCCCTTCCCGTAACCGGGGGCGCTGCCCCAGGCCCCCGCTCCTCGATCGCCGGAGGGGCTGGGTTCCAGGTTCCGGAGGGGCTGGATTGCTGGGCCGATACCATGCCGTACAACGATCATCACCTAGCGAGGAGCAACCCCATGGCGGGAGAACCGCAGCCCGACTGCCTGTTCTGCAAGATCGTCTCGGGTGAGATCCCGGCAACCATCGTCCGCGAGACCGAGACCACCGTCGCCTTCCGGGACATCAACCCGCAGGCCCCCACCCACGTACTCGTCATCCCCCGCGTCCACCACCCGGACGCCGCCGCGCTCGCCGCCGCCGAGCCGGCCATCGCCGCCGACATACTGCGCGAGGCCGGGCAGGTCGCCGCCGACGAGAAGATCGTGGACACCGGTTACCGGGTCGTCCTCAACACCGGCTCCGGCGCCGGCCAGACCGTCTTCCACGCGCACGCCCACGTCCTGGGCGGCCGCGGACTGCAGTGGCCCCCCGGCTAGAGAGGCCGACCGCACACCGTGTCCGTACGCGAACTCGTGGTCCTCGGCACCGCCAGCCAGGTCCCGACCAGACACCGCAACCACAACGGCTACCTGCTGCGCTGGGACGGCGAGGGGATCCTCTTTGACCCCGGTGAGGGCACCCAGCGCCAGATGCTGCGAGCCGGTGTCGCCGCGCACGACATCGACCGGATCTGTGTCACGCATTTCCACGGCGACCACTCGCTGGGCCTGGCCGGGGTGATCCAGCGGATCAACCTCGACCAGGTCCCGCACCCGGTCACCGCGCACTACCCGGCGAGCGGGCAGCACTTCTTCGAGCGGCTGCGGTACGCCACCGCCTACCGCGAGTCCGTCGAGCTGACCGAGGCCCCGGTCGCCGCCGACGGCGTGCTCGCCACCACCGACACGTACACGCTCAGCACCCACCTGCTCTCGCACCCCGTCGAGTCCTACGGCTACCGGCTCGTCGAGCCCGACGGGCGGCGCATGCTGCCCGCGAAACTGGCCGAGCACGGAATCAAGGGGCCGGACGTCGGCCGGATCCAGCGCGAGGGCGCCATCGGAGACGTCACGCTCGACGACGTCTCCGAGCGCAGGCGCGGCCAGCGGTTCGCGTTCATCATGGACACGAGGCTCTGCGACGGCGTGCAGGTGCTCGCCGAGGACTGCGACCTGCTGGTCATCGAGTCGACCTTCCTCGACGAGGACGAACGGCTCGCCACCGACCACGGTCATCTGACCGCCGGCCAGGCGGCCCGGGTGGCCCGGGACGCGGGCGTGCGGCACCTCGTGCTGACGCACTTCTCGCAGCGCTACGACGACCCGGCAGTCTTCGGGGCCCAGGCCCGCGCCGCGGGGTTCGAGGGCGAACTGACCGTCGCCAAGGACCTCGACCGCGTTCCCGTGCCCAGCCGGCACCTCTGAACACATCAGCAGCAATTCGGCACCACACCAGCACCACCGTCTGTGAGCGTGAAAAACCCGTGCCCCTCCCCAAAGCCGAACTCCACCTCCACATCGAAGGCACCCTCGAACCCGAGCTGGCCTTCGAGCTCGCCGCGCGCAACGGCGTGGAGCTGCCGTACGCGGACACGGAAGCGCTGCGCACCGCCTACCTCTTCGACGACCTGCAGAGCTTCCTCGATCTGTACTACGCGCTGATGGCGGTGCTCCGGACCGAGCAGGACTTCGAGGAGCTCGCCGACGCGTACCTCGCCCGCGCCGCCGCCCAGGGCGTCCGGCACGCGGAGATCTTCTTCGACCCGCAGGCGCACACCGCCCGCGGCGTCCCGATCGGCACCGTCGTCGAGGGCCTCGGCCGGGCGCTGAACCGCAGCGAGGAGAGGCACGGCATCTCCACCCAGCTGATCATGTGCTTCCTGCGCGACGAGTCCGCCGATTCGGCGATGGAGACCCTGGAGGCGGCGAAGCCGTATCTGCACCGGATCAGCGCGGTCGGCCTGGACTCGGCGGAGGTCGGCCACCCGCCCGTCAAGTTCCGCGAGGTGTACGAGGCGGCCGCGGCACTGGGGCTGCGCAAGGTCGCCCACGCCGGCGAGGAGGGCCCGCCCGAGTACATCCGGGAGGCGCTGGACGTCCTCGGGGTCGAGCGCATCGACCACGGGCTGCGCTGCATGGAGGACCCGGAGCTGGTGGAGCGGCTGGTCGCGGACCGGGTGCCGCTCACCCTCTGCCCGCTGTCCAACGTACGGCTGCGCGCCATCGACACCCTGGAGGAGCACCCGCTGCGGGCCATGATGGACGCCGGACTGCTCTGCACGGTGAACTCCGACGACCCCGCCTACTTCGGCGGATACGTCGGGGACACCTTCCACGCCGTCCACGAGGCGCTCGGCCTGGACCAGGAGCGGCTGCGGACCCTGGCCCGCAACTCCTTCGAGGCGGCCTTCCTCGACCACGACGAGGAGCGCAGGGCGCGCTACCTGTCCGAGGTCGAGGCGTACGCGTTCGACTGACCGGCCCCGCCCGCCGGGCCGGCCGTCCGGAACGCGGCCCGGACCGGGCGCCTGCGGCGCACCGGCAGGCTGATCTCCCTGACGGCCTGCTCGGGCGCGCCCAGCTTGGGTACGGCGCCGGGCACCGCTCCGGTGGTGACGGCGAGCAGCGCGGCCGGGGCGCCGCCCCGGCGGCGCACCGATCCCGGCACCAGCGGACGGCCGCCGGTGTGCAGGGCGACGGCCGTGACCGGGGCCGCGACCAGCAGTGTGACGGCGCCCAGGATCAGGCCCATGACCGGGTACCCGGCCTGCTCGGACAGCACACTGCCCAGGACCGGCCCGCAGGCCACGCCGACGGACGAGGCGGAGCCCGCGAGGACCGCCCAGCGGCCGCGTACGTCCAGGGAGGCCGCCAGGCCGATCAGGTACGACAGGACCACGGGATAGACCGTGTTCCAGAGGATCTCGCCGGTCGCGAACTGGCCCAGGTTCCCGGCCGAGGAACTGAGAACGATGCTCGCCGCGATGATCACGGTGCCCATTCCGATCGGCACCGCCCGGCCGAGCCGGGCGCCCAGCATCCCGGCGCCCATCACCCCGAGCAGACCCGCACCGAGCGCGGCGGCGAACACCGCGCCGATGGTGACCTCGGAGAGGCCGACCTGGGACACCCCGATCCGGCTGCTGACACCCCACAGCGCGTTCTGCGCCATCGACCAGACGAGCATGCCGCCCGCGAGCACCAGACCGGAACGGCGGTGCGGCAGCCGGCCCGCGGCCGGGGCGGCCGGTCCGGTGGGCGTGACGCCGCCGAGCCGTGCGGTGGCGGGCCAGACGAGCAGGGCGACCAGAGCGATCGACGCGAACGGCAGCCGGTGGCCGCCGCCGAGGTGCGGGATCGTCAGATAGAGGGCGCCCGCCGTCGCGGAGACGCTGAGCAGCCCGAGCGAGGAGGTCCGGTGCGGATCGCGCTGGGCGGCGATGCCCGCGGCGGCCACCGCGGTCGCCGTGCCGGAGCCGAGGCCGCCGATCATCGCGCCCATGACCACCAGCGGCACCGACCCGGCCAGGGCGGCGCAGCCGTACCCCACCATGGCCAGCACCAGCCCGATCCGGGCAGGCCGCCGCGGCCCGTACGTCTCGACCCGGCCCGCCAGCGTGAACCCGGCGGTCGCCGAACTCAGCAGGAGGGCACTGCCGACCAGCCCGGCCTGCGCCGTACTGAGGCCGAGATAGACGGAGAGCCGCCCGACGATGGTGGGGAGCAGATAGGCGGCGAGGTAACCGGCGGTGAACACGGCGACCAGGGGCCACGCGGCGCGAGGGCGCGAGGACATGGGCGTTCCTGAAGACATGCCTGAGGCGGCAGAGAAGGCAGGGAAGGGCGATGCGGAAAGGCAGGGGAGGGCAATGCGGGAAATGCGGGGAATTCGGGCCACTCTTCGGTAAGTGTCACCGACGGGGCTCGCGGGCCAATTTGTATCAACTGCGGCCAGTCGACCGAAAGCCGCCCCAATATGATCTGGGTCACTTATGCGTTTACCTTTCGGAGGTCCGGGTAGCAGCGCATGTTTGTGCAGGTCGGAACCCACATGTGAGGTGCCGGGCCCTTCGCGGCCGGCGGCGCGCGCCCTCCGGTTACAGCGGTGAATCGGGCACACTGGCCGGATCTGCCACGACCGGGGAGTGCAAGGTGAGTACAGACATCCCAGCGGACATCCCAGGTATCGACCCACTGGACGGGCTGCGCGCCCCGCAGGACCCGGCCTGCGACGTCTTCCTCACCGGCACGGTCTTCCTCGACATCATCTTCACCGGCCTCGACAGCGCGCCGGTGCGCGGCACCGAGTCCTGGGCGCGCGGCATGGGATCCAGCCCCGGCGGAGTCGCCAACATGGCGACCGCCCTGGCGAGACTGGGGCTGCACACCTCGCTGGCCGCCGCGTTCGGCGACGACCACTACGGGGAGTACTGCTGGGACGCCCTGGAGCAGGGCGAGGGCATCGACCTGTCCATGTCGCACACCGTCCCCGGCTGGCACTCGCCGGTGACCGTCTCGATGGCGTACGAGGGCGAGCGGACGATGGTCTCGCACGGCCATGAGGCCCCCGGCCCCGCGGTCCTCACCGGGGAACAGGCGTTCCCGTG
This sequence comes from Streptomyces sp. NPDC102437, assembly GCF_044765565.1. Taxonomy (NCBI): domain Bacteria; kingdom Bacillati; phylum Actinomycetota; class Actinomycetes; order Kitasatosporales; family Streptomycetaceae; genus Streptomyces; species Streptomyces sp. NPDC102437. The sequence continues at coordinate 62,779 of NZ_JBIWKI010000013.1, forward strand.
CTGCCCGCCGCGCGCGCGGGCAGCCGTCGCCTCGCTCGCCCCCGGCCGCAGCGAGCCCTGGGTGGCCACCGCGGCCCGCAACGGCGCCCGGATCTTCGCCGACGTCGGCTGGGACGAGACCGGCCGCTGGGACCTGGACGCCCTCACCGACCTGGAGCACTGCCAGGCCTTCCTGCCCAACGCGGAGGAGGCGATGCGCTACACCCGCACCGCCTGCCCGCGCGCCGCCGCGCACGCCCTGGCCGAGCGCGTGCCGCTCGCCGTGGTCACCCTGGGCGCGGAGGGCGCCTACGCGGTGGACTCGGCGACCGGGGCGAGCGCCGAGGTGCCCGCGATCGAGGTCGAGGCGCTCGACCCGACCGGCGCGGGCGACGTCTTCGTCGCCGGTTTCGTCACCGGAACCCTGGCGGACTGGCCGCTGGCCGACCGGCTGGCCTTCGCCGGACTGACCGCCGCGCTCTCGGTCCAGGAGTTCGGCGGATCGCTGTCGGCGCCGGGCTGGGCGGAGGTCGCGGCCTGGTGGCAGCAGATCCGCACCGTCGCCGACCAGGACCCGGCCGCGCTCCAGCGGTACGCCTTCCTGGACGAGCTACTGCCCGCCGCCGCCCGGCCCTGGCCGCTGCGCCGGGCGGTCCCGACGATCGGCTTCCGCCACCCCGCCTGACCGAGGGGCGCACCACGGACGGGCGCACCCGTTCGCGAGCCTGTGCGAAAAAGTCCTCGGTGTTGTCGGTGCGGAGTCGTAGGCTTGGTAATCCGAGAGGTTGTCGATCGGCGAGGACCTTGCAACGGGAGGTATGTGCAGGCCACAGAGCCGGCCCATGACTCAGACACCCACAGCCCAGACCCCTGCGCCGAGGCAGGCGCGAGCCCACTTCACCGTCCCTGCCAGCCATCCGATGGTGACCGTCCTGGGCTCAGGCGACGCCTTGCTGCGCGTGATCGAGACGGCCTTCCCGGCGGCCGACATCCACGTCCGGGGAAATGAGGTCAGCGCCGCCGGAGACGCGAGGGAAGTCGCGCTGATCCAGCGCCTGTTCGACGAGATGATGCTGGTGCTCCGCACCGGTCAGCCGATGACGGAGGACGCAGTGGAACGCTCGATCGCCATGCTCAGGGCGACTGAGAACGGGGAGGGGGACGGCGAGGAGACCCCGGCCGAGGTGCTCACGCAGAACATCCTCTCCAGCCGCGGTCGCACGATTCGACCCAAGACGCTCAACCAGAAGCGCTACGTCGACGCGATCGACAAGCACACGATCGTCTTCGGCATCGGCCCCGCCGGTACCGGCAAGACCTATCTCGCCATGGCGAAGGCCGTCCAGGCCCTGCAGTCCAAGCAGGTCAACCGCATCATCCTGACCCGTCCGGCCGTCGAGGCGGGCGAGCGGCTCGGCTTCCTGCCCGGCACGCTCTACGAGAAGATCGACCCGTACCTGCGCCCGCTCTACGACGCGCTGCACGACATGCTCGACCCCGACTCGATCCCGCGGCTGATGGCGGCGGGGACCATCGAGGTGGCGCCCCTGGCTTACATGCGTGGGCGCACGCTCAATGACGCCTTCATCATCCTCGACGAGGCGCAGAACACCAGCGCCGAGCAGATGAAGATGTTCCTGACCCGGCTCGGCTTCGACTCGAAGATCGTCATCACCGGTGACGTCACCCAGGTCGACCTGCCGAACGGCACCAAGAGCGGTCTGCGCCAGGTCCAGGAGATCCTGGACGGCGTCGAGGACGTGCACTTCTCCCGGCTCACCTCCCAGGATGTCGTCCGGCACAAGCTCGTCGGCCGTATCGTCGACGCGTACGAGAAGTACGACAACCGAGACAGCCACAAACGGAAGTAGTCGCAGCGCACCATGTCGATCGACGTCAACAACGAGTCCGGAACCGAGGTCGACGAGCAGGCGATCCTCGACATCGCCCGCTACGCGCTCGCGCGGATGCGGATCCACCCGCTCTCCGAGCTCTCGGTGATCGTGGTGGACACCGATGCCATGGAACAGCTCCACATCCAGTGGATGGACCTTCCTGGCCCGACCGATGTCATGTCCTTCCCGATGGACGAGCTGCGTCCGCCGGCCAAGGACGACGAGGAGCCCCCGCAGGGGCTCCTCGGTGACATCGTGCTCTGCCCGGAGGTCGCCAAGAAGCAGGGCGAGGACGCGGAGACCCGGCACTCCATGGACGAGGAGCTCCAGCTCCTCACCGTCCACGGGGTGCTGCACCTCCTCGGCTACGACCACGAGGAGCCGGACGAGAAGGCCGAGATGTTCGGGCTCCAGGCCGCGATCGTCGACGGTTGGCGCGCCGAGCACGGCCTGACCGGCCCGTCGCCCGCCCCCACCGTCTCGTGAGCGTTCCTCTCGTTCTCGGGGCCGTTCTGCTGGTCGTCGTCGGCTGGCTGGCGGCCTGCGCGGAGGCGGGCATCGCCCGGGTCTCCAGCTTCCGGGCCGCCGAGGCGGTCCGCTCCGGGCGGCGCGGCGGCGGGAAGCTGGAGCAGGTCGCGGCGGACCCGACCCGCTATCTCAACGTCGCCCTGCTGGTGCGGGTCGCCTGCGAGATGTCGGCCGCGGTGCTCGTCACGTACGCCTGCCTGAAGGAGCTCCCGCAGACCTGGCAGGCGCTGGCCGTCGCCATGGGCCTGATGGTCCTCGTCTCCTATGTCGCCATCGGGGTGTCGCCGCGCACCATCGGCCGCCAGCACCCGCTGAACACGGCCACGGCCGCGGCGTACGTCCTGCTGCCGCTGGCCAGGGTCATGGGCCCGGTCCCGCAGCTGCTGATCCTCATCGGCAACGCGCTGACCCCGGGCAAAGGGTTCCGCAAGGGCCCGTTCGCCAGTGAGGCGGAACTGCGCGCGATGGTCGACCTCGCCGAGGCGGAGTCGCTGATCGAGGACGAGGAGCGCCGCATGGTGCACTCCGTCTTCGAGCTCGGTGACACGCTCGTGCGCGAGGTCATGGTGCCGCGGACGGACCTGGTCTGCATCGAGCGCTACAAGACGATCCGGCAGGCGCTGACGCTGGCCCTGCGCTCCGGTTTCTCGCGGATCCCCGTCACCGGGGAGAACGAGGACGACATCGTCGGCATCGTGTATCTCAAGGACCTGGTCCGCAAGACCCACATCAACCGCGAGTCGGAGGCCGATGTGGTCTCCACCGCGATGCGGCCGGCGTCCTTCGTGCCCGACACCAAGAACGCCGGCGACCTGCTGCGCGAGATGCAGCAGGAACGCAACCACGTCGCCGTCGTGATCGACGAGTACGGCGGCACGGCCGGCATCGTCACCATCGAGGACATCCTCGAAGAGATCGTCGGCGAGATCACCGACGAGTACGACCGCGAACTCCCGCCCGTCCAGGAGCTGGAGAACGACAACTTCCGGGTGACCGCGCGCCTCGACATCGGCGACCTCGGGGAGCTGTTCGGCCTGGACGAGTACGACGACGAGGACGTGGAGACCGTCGGCGGACTGCTGGCCAAGGCGCTCGGGCGGGTCCCGATCGCCGGGGCCTCGGCCGTCGTCGACCTGCCCGACGGCCGCCGGCTGCGGCTGACCGCGGAGTCCCCGGCGGGCCGCCGCAACAAGATCGTCACGGTGCTGGTGGAGCCTGTGGCGGCCCAGGGGGAGGACGAGGGGTGACTCCTCAGCAACTGCGGGCGTTCTGCCTGGAGTTCAACGCGAGTGCCGAGGAGTTCCCGTTCGGGCCGGAGACCTCCGTCTTCAAGGTGCTCGGCAAGATGTTCGCGCTCAGCGCGCTGGACGCCCGGCCGCTGACGGTGAACCTGAAGTGTGACCCGGACGAGGCCGTGCGACTGCGGGAGAAGTACGACGCGGTGGTGCCGGGCTGGCACATGAACAAGCGGCACTGGAACACGGTGACGGTGTCCGGGGTGCCGGACCGGGCGCTCCGCGAGCTGATCGAGGACTCCTACGACCTGGTGGTGGCGGGGCTGCCGAAGGCGGACCGGCTGCGGCTCGACCGGCCGTAGGGGCCGTCCCGTGCGAGTGCCCGCGTGACCGGTTCGTATGCTCGGCACATGACTGAGAGCACCGACCTCGGCGCCGAGGACCGCAAGATCGTCACGCTGGCGCGCAGCGCCCGCGCCCGCAACGGCGTGCCTGAGGGCGCGGCCGTACGGGACGAGACCGGACGTACGTATGTCGCGGGCACCGTACGGCTGGAGTCGCTGAAGCTCAGCGCGCTGCAGACCGCCGTGGCGATGGCCGTGGCCAGCGGGGCCACCTCCCTGGAGGCGGCCGCGGTCGTCTCCGAGGCCGAGACCCCCTCGGACGAGGACCGCGCCGCGGTACGGGACCTGGGCGGCCCGGACACCCCCGTCCTGCTCGCCGGGCCCGACGGCACCCTGCGAGTCAGCGTGACGGCGGGCTGACCCGGCCACCCGGCCCCCTTGGCGGGACCCGCACCCGGCATTCGCCCGCCGGGTGCGGATCTTGACAGCAACTGATGGGTCATCAGCCGACGTGTTCCGCTCCCATTGACTTCTTCGGGGCCAAAACCGTCAATGGGCCCCCGTCGGCGCGGAGAGCCGCTGCGCCGCATCCGCTGGAGGGGGCTCCATGCGTCCGACCGTCCGAAGAATCAGCATGCGAAGATCCGGCGCCCGAAGACGGCCCGGACACCGCCACCGCTGGGCCGCCGCGCTCGGCGTCGGCGCGCTCGTCGTGGCCGGGGGAGGGGGGCTCGCGGCCCCCGCACAGGCCATGGTCACCGCCTCGGTGCCGGTGGACTTCCCCACCCACTGCATCCCGCCGGCCATCGCGGGCATCCCGCCGATCGACGGTACGACGAAGGCCTCGATCACCGTCGACAACGCCGCCCCGAAGGTGGGCGACACGGTCACGGTCACGTACACCGTCGTCGAAGCCGCCGCGAGCAACCCGGTCGATCTGGCGCTGCCCGCCGACATCATGACGCCGACCGGCAAGGTCACCGTCGGCGGTGCGCAGAGCGCGAGCGTCACCGTCGCGGGCCCGAAGAAGAACGACCCGGTACCCGGCAAGGGCACCTTCCCGTCGTTCTCGATGACCGGCACCTTCACGGTCACGGCGCCCGGCTCGATCACCCTGTCGCCCGGCGACTACAACATCCACACCAGCTACATCATGGAGCTGGACACGCCCTGCACCGTCACGGACCCGCCCGCCCCCGTCTCCGAGACGATCATCGCGACGGACGACGGCGGCCAGGTCAACGAGCGTGCCATCCAGCTCGGGGCCGCGTCCGGCAAGGCGGGCGACGAGGTCGCCGTCACCGGGTCGAAGTTCACCCCGGGCGCGGACATCACCCTCGCCGGCCGGGCCGGTGACACCCAGACCGCCGACACGGCCACCGTGAAGGCGGACGGCTCCGGCGGCTTCGGCGGCCGGCTCACCGTCAGCGACCCGGCGACCACCGGGATCGTCGCCTACGAGGGCGGCGCCTGGGACCCGGCCAAGGGTGCCGGACCGCAGGCCTACACCGTCACCGGTGGCGGCGGCGAGACCCCGGACGGCAGCCAGCAGCTCAACACCTCCATCAAGGCGGGCACGCTCTCCATGGTCCAGGCCGGGGACAGCGTCGAGATGTCGGCGGTCGACTTCGGCCGGGGCGGGGCCTCCCGCGGCTCCCTGCAGACGGTGACGGTCGAGGACTTCCGCGGTGGCCCCGCGGGCTGGTCCCTGACCGGAAAGGTCACCGACTTCCAGGGCCCCGGCGGCGCGACTATCGGCGCGTCCGCGCTCTCCTGGACTCCGGTCTGCGCGACGAAGCCCGGCAGCCCGAGCACCTGTGCGGCGGGTTCCCAGGGGTCGGTCGGCAGCGCGGGCGCCACGCTGGCGTCCACGCCGAACGGCACCGTCACCGGCGGCGAGTTCACCGTCGACGCCCGGCTCGCGCTGAACGTACCGGCGTACACCGCGCCCGGCGCGTACGCCGGCGTACTCACCCTCACCCTCACGTGACCGAGAGGCACCCTCACGTGACCGAGAGGCCCGAGCGCTCCTGAGCAACCGGCGGACCGGGCGCGCACCCGCCCGGACCGCCGTCCCGACCACCACCCGGGGGTTCCGCACCGTGCGCAACATCTACGTACTGCTCCTGGCCGGCGTCCTCCTGCTGACCGGCGCGCCCGCCGCCGGCGCCGCGGACAACGGCAGCTGGTCGGTCTACCCGGCCACCGGACGGGCCGGTCAGCGCCCGTACTTCTACCTCTCGGCCGACCCCGGCGCCACGCTCCACGACAAGGTCACCGTCACCAACAAGACGGACGGGCCGCAGACCTTCCGGCTGTACGCCGCCGACGCCTACAACACCGCCCGTGACGGCGGCTTCGCCGTACGGACCCGCGACGAGAAGCAGCACTCGATCGGCGCCTGGGCGAGGACCGGCCGCGACCGGGTCACCGTGAAACCGCACGGCTCGGTCACCGTCCCGGTCACCATCGCCGTCCCCGAGAACGCCGAACCGGGCGACCACCCCGGCGCGCTCGTCGCACTCGACGAGCGCATCGACCCCGCCGACGCCGGTGCCGTCGCCGTCGGCATCCAGAAGGCGGTCGGCGCCCGGATCTATCTGCGGGTGAACGGTCCGACCATGCCGGCGCTCTCCGTGGACGACATCCGGGTCGAGCACACCCAGCCGCTGGTCCCCGGCACCGGGAAGAGCCGGGCCGTCATCTCGTACACGCTCCACAACCGGGGCAATGTCACCCTCAGCGCCAAGGTGGCCCTCAAGGCCGAGGGACTCTTCGGCCGCACCCTGCTGGCCCGCGACCTGAAGAAGATCCCCTCCGAGCTGCTGCCCCGCCAGGAGGTCCGGCTGACCGAGCAGTGGGCCGGCGCGCCGCAGCTGGAATGGGGCGAGATCCGGCTGACCGCGAGCGCCCGCGAGACCCGGGAGTCCGCCAGCGCCTCGTACTTCGCCCTGCCCTGGCTGGTGGCCGGGATCCTGCTGGTGATCGTCGGCGGCGGTACAGGGCTGTGGATACGGGCCCGCCGCGGCCGTACCCGCACCGCCTGAGACGACATCCGACAGGCCCCGCCGCGGCCCTTGGTGCGGCGGGGCCGCCGGGATCGGGGACAATGGGCGCCATGAGCGTTCGACCTGACACAGATGCCGCCGCGCAGCAGGCCGCGGGCAAGGCCCCCCACCGGGCCGGTTTCGCCTGCTTCGTGGGCCGCCCCAACGCGGGCAAGTCCACCCTCACGAACGCTCTGGTCGGCCAGAAGGTGGCGATCACCTCCAACCGGCCGCAGACCACCCGGCACACCGTGCGCGGCATCGTGCACCGCGACGACGCGCAGCTGATCCTGGTCGACACCCCCGGCCTCCACAAGCCGCGCACGCTGCTGGGCGAGCGGCTCAACGACGTCGTGCGCACCACCTGGGCCGAGGTCGACGTCATCGGCTTCTGCCTGCCCGCCGACCAGAAGCTCGGCCCCGGCGACAAGTACATCGTCAAGGAACTCGCGGGCATCAAGAAGACCCCGAAGATCGCCATCATCACCAAGACCGACCTGGTCGACTCCAAGCAGCTCGCCGAACAGCTGCTGGCCGTCTCCCGCCTCGGCGAGGAGCTCGGCTTCGAGTGGGCGGAGATCATTCCGGTCTCCGCGGTCAAGGACACGCAGGTCGGTCTGCTGGGGGACCTGATCGCCCCGCTGCTCCCCGAGAGCCCGCCGCTCTACCCGGAGGGCGACCTCACCGACGAGCCCGAGATGGTCATGGTCGCGGAGCTGATCCGCGAGGCCGCGCTCGAAGGCGTACGGGACGAGCTGCCGCACTCCATCGCGGTCGTCGTCGAGGAGATGCTGCCGCGCGAGGGCCGCCCGGCGGACAAGCCACTGCTCGACATCCACGCCAACGTCTACATCGAGCGGCCGAGCCAGAAGGGCATCATCATCGGCCCGAAGGGCAAGCGGCTGAAGGACGTCGGCACCAAGTCCCGCAAGCACATCGAGGCCCTGCTCGGCACACCGGTCTTCCTGGACCTCCATGTGAAGGTCGCGAAGGACTGGCAGCGCGATCCCAAGCAGCTGCGCAAGCTGGGGTTCTGAGCCGGACGACAGGGAAACCGGCGACCCGGGTCACGCGGAGACCGGCCTCACGCGGAAGCCGCTCTCACGCGCCCTCCTTCAGGACGCGTGAGATCAGTGCCCGCTGGGCGTCGGTCAGCCTCGGGTCCGCGCAGTGAACCGTACGGTCGCCGACCGTGATCCGGTACCGGAAACCGTCCGGCACCCCCTTGGGCGGGGTCTCGTGGCCCGCGGCCAGCGCCGACTCGGCCAGCGCCTCCCACTCCGGGGCGTCGTCCCGCCCGGCGGTGTCGACCTCGCTGTGGCGTGCGATGCCGGCGAAGCCGCCGGTCCTGCTGACCTGAATCCGCATGCGATGCCCTTCAACGCCGGACTTCCGTGCCCTACGCGGTCGGTACGCCCACTTCCGACCATGCCTTCAGGACGGCCTCGACTTCGTCGCCCTCGCCGAAGCGGCTGCGGGCCGCTGCGACCGTAAGACGGGCGAAGGAAGCGAAGTCAGCGTCCACGGCCAGTTGACCACCTGTGAGCACATCGAACCAGAGCTGCCCGGCCCGCTCCCAGGCATTGCCGCCGAGGGCCGTCGCCAGCAGATAGAACGCGCGGTTCGGGATGCCCGAGTTGAGGTGCACCCCGCCGTTGTCCTCGCTGGTGTGGATGTAGTCCTCCATCTTCGCGGGCTGCGGGTCCTTGCCCAGCACGTCGTCGTCGTACGCCGTGCCCGGCGCCTTCATCGAGCGCAGCGCGACGCCCTGGACGCGGGGCGCCAGCAGCCCGGCGCCGATCAGCCAGTCGGCCCGGTCGGCGCTCTGGCCCAGCGAGTACTGCTTGACCAGGGAGCCGAAGACGTCGGACATGGATTCGTTGAGCGCTCCGGACTGGCCGTAGTAGCTCAGATTGGCGGTGTACTGGGTCAGGCCGTGGGTCAGCTCGTGGCCGATCACGTCGATGGCGACGGTGAAGTCCAGGAAGATCTCCCCGTCCCCGTCGCCGAAGACCATCTGCTCGCCGTCGAAGAAGGCGTTGTTGTACTTCTCGTCGTAATGCACGGAACCGATCAGCGGCAGTCCGTTGCCGTCGATCGAACTGCGGCCGTACGCCTTGAGCAACAGCTCGAAGGTGGCGCCGAGTCCCGCGTACGCGCGGTTGACACTCGCGTCCTTCGTCGGGTCCTGGCCCTCGGAGCGGACCTTGGTGCCGGGCAGCTTGGTGCGGTGGCGGCAGTCGTACAGGACGCGCTCGGGCTTGTCGGACGCTTCCCCGTGGGGCGCGGGGGCGACCGGCACGGTGACGACCGTGGCCATCTGGCGGCGGGTGCGGCGGGCCGCGTCGCCCTCCAGGGTGCGGCGGGCGGGACCGGCGAGATCGGGGTTGCCGGACTGCGACAGCCTGTCCAGGACCTGGGGCGGCACGATCGTGCAGAAGACGGGGCGGAATCCGTGCTGTGACTGAGGGTGCATACCACCGACTGTGGCAGCAGGTAATCAAGTTGTCACTGGTTGCGACCAGGATTGATGAAATGGAGTGATCGATCACGATTGGACGTTTCCTGCGCCCGGTCCCGCATACTGATACGGGACCGCCGCATCAGGCGCCACTCGGTTAGTCTCGTCGCATCATGCGTTTCGGGCTGCTTCTTCTTAGCTGCCGCGGCGAGGGCCTGTAGTCGTAGGCCGACCCCCTCCCCGCGGAGTCTTGTGTTGCAGCGACACAGTCGGCCGACCCATTGGTTGGACCCCGAGGAGCCGTACGCCATGACCGCCGCAAATCCCGCTCAGTCCCCCGCTGAAACCGCTGTCGGCCGTCCGACGCCGATCACCAACGCGACTCAGCTGCAGAAGCCGTCCGGGATGCCGATCCACAAGTACGGCAGCTACGAGGCCGTCGACATCCCGGACCGCACCTGGCCGGACAACCGGATCACGGTCGCTCCCCGCTGGCTCTCCACCGACCTGCGCGACGGCAACCAGGCCCTGATCGACCCGATGTCGCCGGCCCGCAAGCGCGAGATGTTCGATCTGCTCGTACGCATGGGCTACAAGGAGATCGAGGTCGGCTTCCCGTCCTCCGGCGAGACCGACTTCGCGTTCGTCCGCTCCATCATCGAAGAGGGCGCGATCCCCGAGGACGTGACGATCTCCGTCCTGACGCAGGCCCGCGAGGACCTGATCGAGCGGACCGTCGAGTCCATCGTCGGCGCCCGACGCGCAACCGTGCACCTGTACAACGCGACGGCACCCACCTTCCGCCGGGTCGTCTTCCGCGGCTCCAAGGACGACATCAAGCAGATCGCCGTGGACGGCACCCGGCTGGTCATGGAGTACGCGGAGAAACTGCTGGGCCCGGAGACGACCTTCGGCTACCAGTACAGCCCCGAGATCTTCACCGACACCGAGCTGGACTTCGCCCTGGAGGTCTGCGAGGCGGTCTGTGACGTCTGGCAGCCCGAGGAGGGCCGCGAGATCATCCTCAACCTGCCCGCCACCGTGGAGCGTTCGACGCCGTCCACGCACGCGGACCGGTTCGAGTGGATGTCGCGCAATCTGTCGCGCCGTGAGTTCGTCTGCCTGTCGGTCCACCCGCACAACGACCGCGGCACCGCCGTCGCCGCCGCCGAGCTGGCCATCATGGCCGGTGCGGACCGGATCGAGGGCTGCCTGTTCGGCCAGGGCGAGCGCACCGGCAACGTCGACCTGGTGACCCTGGGCATGAACCTGTTCTCGCAGGGCGTCGACCCGCAGATCGACTTCTCGCAGATCGACGAGATCCGCCGCACCAGCGAGTACTGCAACCAGATGGAGGTCCACCCGCGCCACCCCTACGCGGGCGACCTGGTCTACACCGCCTTCTCCGGCTCCCACCAGGACGCCATCAAGAAGGGCTTCGACGCCATGGAGGCCGACGCGGCCGCCCAGGGCAAGACGGTCGACGACATCGAGTGGGCGGTGCCGTACCTGCCGATCGACCCGAAGGACGTCGGCCGCAGCTACGAGGCCGTCATCCGGGTCAACTCGCAGTCCGGCAAGGGCGGAATCGCCTATGTCCTGAAGAACGACCACAAGCTGGACCTGCCGCGCCGGATGCAGATCGAATTCTCCCGGATCATTCAGGCCAAGACGGATGCCGAGGGCGGCGAGGTCACGCCGACGCAGATCTGGTCCACGTTCCGCGACGAGTACCTGCCGAACCCGGAGAACGCTGCGGCTCGATGGGGTCGCGTACAGATCCGCACCGGCCAGTCCACGACCGGCTCCGACGGCAAGGACACGATCACCGTCGAGGCGACCGTGGACGGCACGGACACCGTGCTGACCGGCACCGGCAACGGACCGATCTCCGCGTTCTTCGAAGCGCTGCAGGCCATCGGCATCGACGCCCGTCTGCTGGACTACACCGAGCACACCATGAGCGAGGGCGCCAGCTCCCAGGCCGCCTCGTACATCGAGTGCGCGATCGACGGAAAGGTCCTGTGGGGCATCGGCATCGACGCCAACACCACCCGGGCCTCGCTGAAGGCGGTCGTCTCCGCGGTCAACCGCGCCACCCGCTGATCCGGCGCGCGGCCGCACGGCCGAAAGCCCCGTCCACCCGCTTCCGGGGGGCGGGGTTCGGCCATCTCCGGACGGTTGTGACGAGCGAGGTACTGACGTCACATCACCACTGTGGTTAACATCACGTCCACACGGCAATGTTGCCGGAGGGGGCACCTCCCGTGCTTTTAAGGCCACGGGGGAGTTACGGAGGTGTGCGACGTGCGGCCAGGCCTGGGACAACGCGCCATGAAGCTGCGTATCTGTGGCATCCGCACCGTCTGGGACCCCGTCGGCGACGGGGAGTTCTTCTGCCCCGGCTGCGGCGGCGACCGCAACTACCGCCGTCTCAACGGCCGTCGGCGATTCGCGGTGCTCGGTGTGCCGATGCTGCGGCGCGGCACCGTGGGCCCCGTCGTCGAATGCGCCGCCTGCCGCGAGCACTTCGGCACCGACGCGCTCGACCACCCCACCACCACCCGGCTCTCCGCCATGCTCCGGGACGCCGTCCACACCGTCGCGCTCGGCGTCCTCGCGGCCGGCGGCACCACCTCACGCACGGTGCTGGAGACCGCGGCCGTCATCGTGCGCGGCGCCGGGTTCGAGGACTGCACCGAGGAGCAGCTCCGCACCGTCGTCGAGGTCCTCGCCCCCGACACCGGCCACGGCTCCGCCTTCGACCCCGCGGCCGAGGCGTGCGGAGCGGCCCTCGCCATCGAACTGCACGAGGCGCTGGAGCCCCTCGCCCCGCACCTGGCCCCCGCCGGACGTGAATCGATTCTGCTCCAGGGCGCCCGGATCGCCCTCGCCGACGGCCCGTACGGACCGGCCGAGCGCGAGGTGCTGACCACGGTCGGCGGAGCGCTCCAGCTCTGCGCCCAGGACACCGCCCGACTGCTCGCCGAGGCGGCGCGCACGCCCTCCTGACGGCCCGCGGGGCCGGGGGCCCCGCGGGCCGTCCCCGTGCCGGACAATGGACGCATGAGCTTGTTCCGGGACGACGGCGTGGTGCTGCGCACGCAGAAGCTGGGCGAGGCCGACCGGATCATCACGATCCTGACCCGCTGCCACGGCCGGGTACGTGCTGTCGCGCGCGGGGTGCGCCGCACGAAGTCCAAGTTCGGGGCGCGGCTGGAACCCTTCTCCCACGTCGACGTGCAGTTCTTCGCCCGGGGCAGCGAACTGGTCGGCCGCGGGCTGCCGCTCTGCACCCAGAGCGAGACGATCGCCCCGTACGGCGGCGGCATCGTCACCGACTACGCCCGCTACACCGCGGGCACCGCGATGCTGGAGACCGCCGAGCGGTTCACCGACCACGAGGGCGAGCCGGCCGTCCAGCAGTACCTGCTGCTCGTCGGCGGGCTGCGAACCCTCGCCCGCGGCGAACACGAGCCACATCTCATCCTCGACGCGTTCCTGCTGCGCTCGCTCGCCGTCAACGGCTACGCACCCAGCTTCGAGGACTGCGCCAAGTGCGGAATGTCCGGACCCAACCGATTCTTCTCGGTCGCGGCGGGGGGCGTCATATGCGGCGACTGCCGGGTGCCCGGCAGCGTCGTACCCTCGGCTGAGGCCGTCACGCTGCTGAGCGCACTGCTCAGCGGCGACTGGGAGACGGCGGACGCGTGCGAGCCGCGTCATGTCAGGGAGGGGAGCGGGCTGGTGTCCGCCTATCTGCACTGGCATCTGGAGCGCGGGCTGCGCTCACTGCGGTACGTAGAGAAGTGACACAGGCAGATCAGGCACAGGGAGCGAGACAGTTCATGGCAGTACGCGGGATGCTCGGCGGCCGTAACCGGCGCGACTACAAGACCCCGGAGCCGCACCCCTCCGGTGCCACGCCCCCGAAGATCCCCGGCGAGCTGGTGCCCAAGCACGTGGCCGTCGTGATGGACGGCAACGGCCGCTGGGCCAAGGAGCGCGGCCTCCCGCGCACCGAGGGCCACAAGGTCGGCGAGGGTGTCGTCATGGACGTTCTCAAGGGCTGCATCGAGATGGGCGTCAAGAACCTCTCGCTGTACGCGTTCTCCACCGAGAACTGGAAGCGGTCCCCGGAGGAGGTGAAGTTCCTGATGAACTTCAACCGGGACGTGATCCGCCGCCGCCGCGACGAGATGGACGAACTGGGCATCCGCATCCGCTGGGTCGGCCGCATGCCCAAGCTGTGGAAGTCCGTGGTCCAGGAGCTCCAGGTCGCCCAGGAGCAGACCAAGGACAACGACAAGATGACGCTGTACTTCTGCGTCAACTACGGCGGCCGGGCCGAGATCGCCGACGCCGCGCAGCGCATCGCGCGGGATGTCGCGGCCGGGAAGCTGGATCCGTCCAAGGTCAACGAGAAGACTTTCGCGAAGTACATCTACTACCCGGACATGCCGGACGTCGACCTCTTCGTCCGCCCCAGCGGCGAGCAGCGCACGTCCAACTATCTGATCTGGCAGAGCGCCTACGCCGAGATGGTCTTCCAGGACGTGCTCTGGCCGGACTTCGACCGCCGCGACCTGTGGCGGGCCTGCCTGGAGTTCGCCCAGCGCGACCGGCGCTTCGGCGGCGCGGTGGAGGCGGGGACCGCCGGACCGGCCGTCTGACCCTGCCGTTACGATTCCGCCCCATGACGAGTCAGGGGTGGGACGTGGAGGATGCCGTGGTCGAGCTGGAGTACCAGCCGACCACGGCCGATTTCGCGGAGGCGCTGAACGCCCGCGCGAAGATCAGTACGAGTGGCCGCATGCAGCGCAAGCTGCTGATCCTGATGCCGGTGCTGGCCGTGCTGATGGGGATCACGGTCGCGAGCGGCCGGAAGGGCCCGGGGGCGCCCGTCTGGGTGGGCATCGTCTTCGTGATGCTGGCCGTGATCCTGACGCCCTGGCTCCAGGGCCGGCAGCTGTACCGGTTCGCCGCGCGCCAGGGCACCTGCCGCACGGTGGTGCGCGAGACCGGCATAGAGGTGGCCACGGACCACAGCACCATGACCGTCGGCTGGGCGATGGTGCCCCGCTACCGGGAGACGCCGCAGCTCTTCGTGCTGTTCAGCGGCGACAAGCAGGCCACCGGGATCACCATGCTGCCCAAGCGCGGTGTGCGCGGGCAGGACGACCTCGACCGGCTGCGGAGCGTGCTCGACCGCAACGTACGAAGGCTGTGAGACGAAGGTTCTGTGACGGGTGAGGGCCCGGGGGCCGCCCCCGGGCCCTCACCCGTCACTTCCTACTTCTTCACGGCCGCGCACTCCGCGCAGGTGCCGAAGATCTCCACCGTGTGGGCCACGTTCACATACCCGTGCTGGGCGGCGATGGTCTCCGCCCACTGCTCCACCGCGGGCCCCTCGACCTCCACGGCCTTGCCGCACATCCGGCACACCAGGTGGTGATGGTGGTCCCCGGTCGAACAGCGCCGGTACACGGACTCGCCGTCCGTGGTGCGCAGCACGTCGACCTCGCCGGCGTCGGCCAGGGACTGGAGGGTGCGGTAGACGGTGGTGAGCCCGACCGAGTCGCCGCGGTGCTTGAGCACGTCGTGCAGCTCCTGGGCGCTGCGGAACTCGTCCACCTCGTCGAGCGCCGCCGCCACCGCCGCCCTCTGCCGGGTCGACCGGCCGCGTACCGGGGCCGCGTTCGTTCCACTGATCGGCGCCGTCGCCACAGCAGCCTCCTCGTGTCGCCCGTACCTGTGTCGGGCCATTGTGCCAGCCCGTCCGGACGCCGCGGTCAAACCCGGAGCTCGTCCGGGACCGGACGGGAGGCCGGTACCTCCAGGGTGCATCCCTCGGACGCCGCTTCGCTGCGGCGGGCGCGGCTTCTGGCCAGCGGGGTCGCCAGCAGCGTCAGGGCGACGAAGACCGCGATGGCCAGCAGCACGATCGTCGCGCCGGGCGGGACGTCCTGGTAGTACGAGGTGACGGTGCCGGCCAGTGTCACCGCCGTACCGATGACGACCGAAAGCACGAACGTCACCTTGAAGGACCGGGAGATCTGCTGCGCGGCCGCGACCGGCACCACCATCAGCGCGCTGACCAGCAGCAGCCCGACGACCCGCATCGCGACGGTGACGGTCACCGCCGCCGTCACGGCGACCAGCAGGTTCAGCGCCCGCACCGGCAGCCCGGTGACCCGGGCGAACTCCTCGTCCTGGCTGACCGCGAACAGCTGGCGGCGCAGCCCCAGCGTCACCAGCAGCACGAAGGCGGCCAGTACGCAGATCGAGGTGATGTCCTCGGAGGAGACAGTGGACAGGGAGCCGAAGAGGTACGAGGTGAGGTTGGCGTTGGAACCGGTGTCGGAGAGGTTGATCAGCAGCACACCGCCCGCCATGCCGCCGTAGAAGAGCATGGCCAGCGCGATGTCGCCGCGGGTGCGCCCGTACCAGCGGATCAGTTCCATCACGACGGCACCGGCGACGGCGACCGCGGTGGCCATCCAGACCGGGCTGGTGGAGAGCAGGAAGCCGAGGCCGACACCGGTCATCGCGATGTGGCCGATGCCGTCGCCCATCAGGGCCTGGCGGCGCTGGACGAGGTAGATGCCGACGGCGGGCGCGATGACGCCGACGAGCACGGCGGCGAGCAGGGCCCGCTGCATGAAGGGAGGGGTGAGGAATTCCATGGTCAGCTCAGCAGTCCCGTCCGGACGGGCTCGGAGGCCGCGTGGGGGTGTACGTGGTCGTGTCCTGGCAGGGCGTGCTGGCCAAGCGCCTTCGGCGGCGGCCCGTCGTGCATCACACAGCCGTCGCGCAGCACGATCGCGCGGTCGATCAGCGGCTCCAGCGGGCCCAGCTCGTGCAGGACGAGCAGCACCGTGGTGCCGGCCGCGACCTGCTCGCGCAGGGTCGTGGCGAGGATCTCCTGGCTGGCCAGGTCGACGCCCGCCATCGGCTCGTCCATGATCAGCAGTTCGGGTTCGGCAGCCAGCGCGCGGGCGATCAGCACCCGCTGGTGCTGGCCGCCGGAGAGCGCGTCCACCGAGTCCCTGGCGCGGTCGGCGAGGCCGACGAGCTCGATGGCCCGGTCGACGGCGGCCCGGTCCGCCTTGCGGAGCAGGCCCAGCTTCGCGCGGGACAGCCGCCCGGAGGTGACGACCTCGCGGATCGTGGCGGGGACACCGCCGGCCGCCGTGGTGCGCTGGGGCACATAGCCGATCCGCGCCCAGGAGCGGAAGCGGCGCAGCGGGGTGCCGAACAGTTCGACGGAGCCGCCGGTGAGCGGGACCTGCCCGATGACGGAGCGGACGGCGGTCGACTTGCCCGAGCCGTTGGCGCCGAGCAGGGCGGCGACCTCGCCGCGGTGGACGGTCAGGTCGATGCCGCGCAGCACCGGGCGCGCGCCGAGCGTGGCCGTGGCGCCCCGCAGGGCTATCACGGGGTCGGTCGTGGTGCTCCCGGTCTCGGGCATGTGCGCCTCCGGTGTTGCTGTGGCGGGTGTCGCTGGTGCTACGGGTGTTGCTGGGGTCACTTCGCGCCGAGCGCCTTCTGCAAGGCGGCGAGATTGGACCGCATGACCTCGATGTAGTCGGCGCCCTTGGACTTGTCCGTGATTCCTTCGAGCGGGTCCAGGACGTCGGTCTTCAGGCCGGTGTCCTTGGCGAGGGTCTTCGCGGTCCTGTCGCTGGCGAGCGTCTCGAAGAATACGGTGGTGGCCCCGTCCTTCTTCGCGATGGTGTGGATCTCGCTGATCCGGGCGGGGCTGGGCTCGGCCTCGGGGTCGACGCCGGCGATGCCCTCCTGGGTGAGGCCGTAGCGCTCTGCGAGGTACCCGAAGGCGGAGTGGGTGGTGATGAACGTCTTGGTGGCGGTGGTCCTCAGGCCGTCCGTGTACGCCTTGTCCAGCCCGTCGAGCTCGGTGACCAGCGCGGCCGTGTTCTTCCGGTAGTCCGCGGCGTGGTCGGGGTCGGACTTCTCCAGGGACTTCCCGACGCCCTTGGCGACCTCGGCGTACTTCACCGGGTCCAGCCAGATGTGGGGGTCGGCGCCGGCCTCGTCGCCGTGGTGCTCATGGCCGTGCTCCTCGCCGCCGGCCTCGGTGCCGTGGTCCTCCAGCGTGGTGAGCTTCGCGGCGTCGACGGCGCCCTTCGCGCCGGACTGCTCGATGGCGTCGTCCACGGCGGGCTGGATGCCCTTGAGGTACAGGATGTAGTCGGCGTCGGTGAGTCCGCCGATCTGCCGCGGGCTGAGCTCCAGGTCGTGCGGCTCGACGCCCGGCTTGGTCAGTGTGGTGACGGAGACGTGCTCCCCGCCTATCCGCTCGGCCAGGAACTGCATCGGGTAGAACGAGGCCACCACATCGAGCTTGTCGCCGTTCTTGTGGTCCGCGGCGTCCGAGGAGGAACAGGCGGTGAGGGCGGTGAGGCCGAGGACGACTGCTCCGGCGACGGCGGCGGTGGGTATGAGGCGGCTGACGTTCATGACAGTCATTTTCAACAAAACTGGAAACGATTGTCAACAAGGCTTATGAGATGACTTCACGGCCGGCCATGCCGATACCGATTTGATCCAGGGGCCGTGCCCGCCGGTAATCTGAAGCATTCGCCCGCCCGTCTCCCGACCACCACCCCCCACTGAGGCGCTTCGCGCCGCCCCTGTCCAATTTCGTCGTAATGAAGAGAGCACCGTGGCCGCCGACAAGATCGACTCCATCGTCAGCCTGAGCAAGCGCCGTGGCTTCGTCTACCCGTGCAGTGAGATCTACGGCGGCCAGCGCGCCGCCTGGGACTACGGGCCGCTGGGCGTCGAGATGAAGGAGAACCTCAAGCGCCAGTGGTGGCGCTACATGGTCACCTCGCGCGAGGACGTGGTCGGTCTCGACTCGTCGGTCATCCTCGCCCCCGAGGTCTGGTCCGCCTCCGGTCACGTCGCCACGTTCACGGACCCGCTGACCGAGTGCACCTCCTGCCACAAGCGCTTCCGCGCCGACCACCTGGAAGAGGCGTACGAGGAGAAGCACGGCCACGCGCCCGCGAACGGCCTGACCGAGCTCAACTGCCCCAACTGCGGCAACAAGGGCACCTTCACCGAGCCCAAGCAGTTCTCGGGCCTGCTCTCCACCCACCTCGGCCCGACCCAGGACTCCGGCTCGGTCGCCTATCTGCGCCCCGAGACCGCCCAGGGCATCTTCACCAACTTCGGCCAGGTGCTGCAGACCTCGCGCAAGAAGCCGCCGTTCGGCATCGCCCAGATGGGCAAGTCCTTCCGGAACGAGATCACTCCGGGCAACTTCATCTTCCGCACCCGCGAGTTCGAGCAGATGGAGATGGAGTTCTTCGTCAAGCCGGGCGAGGACGAGGAGTGGCAGCAGTACTGGATGGACCAGCGCTGGAACTGGTACACGGACCTCGGCATGCGCGAGGAGAACATGCGCTGGTTCGAGCACCCGAAGGAGAAGCTCTCCCACTACTCCAAGCGCACCGCCGACATCGAGTACCGCTTCCGCTTCGGCGGCAGCGAGTGGGGCGAGCTGGAGGGCGTCGCCAACCGTACGGACTACGACCTCAAGGCGCACTCCAAGGCCTCGGGCACCGACCTGTCCTTCTTCGACCAGGAGGCCGGCGAGCGCTGGACGCCGTACGTCATCGAGCCGGCGGCCGGTGTCGGCCGGGCGATGCTCGCCTTCCTCCTCGACGCCTACATCGAGGACGAGGCGCCCAACGCCAAGGGCGTCATGGAGAAGCGCACCGTGATGCGTCTCGACCCGCGCCTCGCGCCGGTCAAGGTCGCCGTCCTGCCGCTGTCCCGCAACCCGCAGCTGTCGCCGAAGGCCAAGGGCCTCGCGACCGACCTGCGGAAGAACTGGAACATCGAGTTCGACGACGCGGGCGCCATCGGCCGCCGCTACCGCCGCCAGGACGAGATCGGTACGCCGTACTGCGTCACCGTCGACTTCGACACCCTCGACGACAACGCGGTGACCGTGCGCGAGCGCGACACCATGAAGCAGGAGCGCGTCTCCCTGGACCAGATCCAGGCCTACCTCGGCGCCCGCCTGCTCGGCTGCTGACGTATCGCTCGTACCGACGAAGCCCCCGGTCGCCCGTTCGGAACCGGGGGCTTCGCCGTGCCCGCGCCCGGCCGGGCGAAAAACGGGTGCGACGGCCGACCGGGCCGGGGTACGGTTCCGGCATGTATTCGTTCTTCCAGATCTACGAGTGAGCGCGCGGCGGGTCCGACCACCCGCCGCCCCCCGGACCGATCAAGGTCGATTCAGACCTCACTTCGCCATACGAACGGGAGAACGCCATGGCCAAGAGCCGTAACAACCTTCTCGGTGTGGGCGGACAGCGCAAGAAGCTGTCCCGCGCCGATCAGCAGGGCGTGGGCGCTGCCCGCACCACCGACCGCAAGGCGGCGGCCGACCAGAAGCAGGAGCTGCTGCGCAAGATGCGTGAGCGCGCGCAGTCCCCCGCCGCCCCTCAGGCGGCCCCGGCGGACGGCGCCGCGGACGCGCCCGGGCAGGACGCCCCGGCCCAGAGCTGACACTCGCTCGGAGCTGATGTCTCCTCAGGGAATTGATGCCTCCTCGGGGAGCCGACGCCGCCTCACCATCCGTACGACTGTGGGCCCGGATCACCTCGTGATCCGGGCCCACGCCCCTGTCCGCGCCCCGTCGCCGCCCCGTGCTCACGCCACGCTGCGCGGCAGCCGCAGACTGAGCAGCGTCGTCAGCACCACCGCGGCCAGCTGCACCAGCAGCGTCACGGCCAGCGCGTCCCGCATGCCCGCGCCCGGGACCAGGGCGAGGAACAGCGTGCCGAGCGTGGCCACCCCCAGGGCCAGCGCGGCCTGCTGAGTCGTCGTCATCACCCCGCCGCCCACCCCGGCCCGCGCGGCCGGTACGTCGGAGAGCACGATCCGGAACAGGACGGGCAGCTGGAGCCCCTGCCCGAACCCCGCGATCGCGACCCCCGGCAGCAGCCCCAGCGCCCCGAGACCGGACCACTCGCGCCACACGGTGAGCACCAGCACCAGCACCCCCACCGCCTGGATCAGCCCTCCGGCCGTCACGACCCGGCTGCCGTACCGCAGGATCAGCCGCGGTCCGGCCAACGACGCCACGAAGAACGCCACCGCCATCGGCGCCATCGACAGCCCGGCCGCGGCCGGACCCAGTTCGAGCCCCTGCTGGAGGGCCACCGCGATGACGAACATGAAGCCGCCGAAGCCGATCGAGAACGGCACCACCAGCGCCAGCCCGCGGCGCAGCGACTCCAGCCGCAGCAGGCTCGGCGGTACCAGCGGGGTCAGCCCGCGGCGGTCGGCCCGCCGCTCGACCCGGTAGAAGGCGTACGCGGCGAACGGGAACAGGGCCAGCGAGACCCAGGTCCACACCGGCCAGCCCGCGGCACGCCCCTCCGTCAGCGGGGCGAGCAGCGTCACCAGCGACACGGCCAGCAGCAGCGTGCCCGGTACGTCGATCGGCGCGGGCCGCTGGGAGCGGGTCTCCGGCACGGCGCGGGCGGCCAGCACCAGCCCCATCGCCGCCACCGGAACGTTCACCAGGAACACCGAACGCCAGCCCGCGCTCTCGCCGAACACCGACGACAGCGGCGCGGCGGCGACGAGGACACCGCCGAGGATCTGGCCCGCGACCATGGAGAGCCCGCCCGTCGCCCCGTACAGGCCCATCGCACGGGCCCGCCGCTCTCCCGAGGTGGCTGCCTGGATCGTGGCGAGCACCTGCGGCAGCATCAGCGCGGCCGCCGCGCCCTGCGCCACCCGCGCCCCCACGAGCGTCCAGGCGTCCGGGGCGAGCCCGCAGGCGAGCGAGGTGATGCCGAAGGCGGCGATGCCAAGCAGGAAGAGCCGGCGCCGCCCGGCCATGTCGCCGAGCCGGCCGCCGAGGACGAGCAGCACGGCGTAGGCGAGGCCGTAGCCCGCGACGACCAGTTCGAGCAGGGCGGGGCCCGCGTCCAGATCGTGGTCGATCGCGGGCAGGGCGACGTTGACGATGAAGAAGTCGATGAGCGGCAGTGCCGCCCCGAGCAGCACGGTGAACAGCCCGAGCGTGCCGAGCACCGGGGCCGGGTGGTCGTGCCGCACCACGGCGTCGGCGCCGGTGGCCGTCTGCGTCCGCACGGACGATTCGCTCACGGCGGTCCGCGCAGTCGATCGACTCGCGGCAGTCCGCACGGTTGATCCGTTCGCGACAGTTGATTCACTCACGTCATCGAGAATCGCCGCAGTCCCAGCCTGGTACCAGAGTGTCTTTATCCTGGTACCAGGAGCACCTGGCAGAGCGCCGGGCGGCCCGGCAGGCTGGAGGCATGGCGACGATGGTGGGCGAACTGCCCGAGGTACGCGTGGTGCCCGGGATCCCGGGGCGGCGGGACCCCTCCGAGCCGGACGTCCGGCGGCACGAACTCGCGAACTTCCTGCGCAGCCGCCGCGAGCGGATCACCCCCGAACAGGTCGGCCTGCCCCGGGGCCGCCGCAGGCGCACCCCCGGCCTGCGCCGCGAGGAGGTCGCCCAGCTCTCCGCCGTGGGCGTCACCTGGTACACCTGGCTGGAACAGGCCCGCGACATCCAGGTCTCGCCCCAGGTGCTCGACGCGCTGGCCCGCGCCCTGCTGCTCGACCGCAGCGAACGCGGCCACCTCTTCTCGCTCGCAGGCGCCGTCGACCCGTCACCGGGGGCGGACTGCCCGAGCGTGACCCCGGCGCTGCGCCAGATGCTGCGGCAGCTGGACCCCATCCCGGCCTGCGTCCAGAACAGCCGCTACGACATCCTCGCGTACAACCGGACCTACGGCAGGCTGCTCTGCGACCTGGACGCGGTCGCCCCCGAGGACCGCAACTGCATGATCCTCGCCTACACCAACGAGCAGTGGCGCTCCTCCGTCGTCGACCTCCCCGAGGTGAACCGGCTGATGGCCGCCAAGTTCCGCAGGGCGATGGCCGAGCATCTGGCCGAGCCCGCCTGGAAGGCGCTCCTGGGGCGGCTGGAGGAGTCGTCCGCGGAGTTCCGGGAGCTCTGGGCCCGGCACGAGGTGGTGGGCGCGGGCAGCCGGACCAAGATCTTCCGCAACGCCCACGTCGGACTGCTGCGCCTGGAACACACCGACCTGTGGCTCGGCCCGTCGAGCGGGCCGCGCATGGTGACGTACGCCCCCGCCGACGAGGAAACACGGGAGCGCCTGGAGCGGCTTCAGGCCCTGGAGCTCGCCGACGTCTGACCTCCGGCCGGGGCGTCCGTCGGCCGCTCCAGCCGTTCGGCGGTCCGGCGCGCCGTCTCCCGCGCCCAGTGCCCGCTCGTCAGCGCGCCCACCAGCAGGACGGACAGCCCGCACCCGGCGAGGATCCACCAGGCGGGCTTGCTCGCCTCCACGAAGGCCTCGGCGTATGCGGCGCCGCGCGGCGACCCGGTGCCGGCCACCCCCGCCGCCAGCACCGCACCGATCACGGCGACCCCGAGCGTCCCGCCGATCTGCCGGCTGGTCGAGGCCACCGCGGCCGCCACCCCGGCCTGCGAGCGCGGCATCCCGGAGACGGCCGTGTTGGTGATCGGCGCGTTCACCATGCCGAAACCGAGGCCGAAGAGCACATAGCCGGTGAACAGCAGGACGTTGTCCGTCTCCGCGTCGAACGCGGCGAACAGCAGCCCGCACGCCGTCATGGCCACGCCCGCCACGAGCAGCGGGAGCCGGGGCCCGCGGCTGCCGACGAGCCGCCCGGACAGCGGCGCGCAGACGAAGGTGAGCGCCGCCATCGGCAGCATGTAGAGACCGGCGTGCAGCGCGCTCAGCCCGCGCACGTTCTGCAGGTACAGGGTGTTGAGGAAGAGGAATCCGCTCAGCGCGGCGAAGGCGCTGACCGCTATGACCGTGGCGCCGCTGAACGGGGCGCTGCGGAAGAACCGCAGCTCGATGAGGGGCTCGGTGCGCCGGGGCTCGTACAGCAGCAGGCCGGTCAGCGAACATCCGGCGAGCGCGGCGAACAGCAGGATCAGCGGTGAGTCCCAGCCCTGCGAGGGCGCCTCGATGATCGCGTACGTCAGCGAACCGAGCAGCCCGATCACCAGCAGCTGTCCCACCGGGTCGGGGCGGCGCGGCTTCGGGGCGCGGGACTCGGGGACGTAGCGCCAGGTGAGCAGGAGCGCGGCCAGACCGACCGGCAGGTTGATCCAGAAGATCGACCGCCAGCCCACCGAGTCCACCAGCAGACCGCCGACCACCGGTCCCGCGGCCATGGAGATGCCGACGACACCGCCCCACACCCCGATGGCGCGGGCCCGCTCGCGCGGGTCGGTGAAGGTGTTGGTGATGATCGACATCGCGACCGGGTTGAGCATCGAGCCGCCCACCGCCTGCACCATCCGGAACGCCACCAGCGACTCCAGGTTCGGCGCCAGGGAGCAGAGCAGCGAACCGAGGGTGAACAGGAGGAGCCCGGTCTTGAAGACCTTCCGGCGCCCGATCCGGTCGGCGGTGGAGCCCGCGAGCATCAGCAGCGAGGCCAGGACCAGGGTGTAGGCGTCGATCGTCCACTGCATGCCCGCGACGGTGGCGTGCAGTTCCTTCTGCATGGACGGCAGGGCGACATTGAGCACGGTGTTGTCGAGACTGACGATCAGCAGACTCATGCAGCAGATCGCCAGTACCAACTGCCGTCGGCGACGACTGAGCTCGGGCATACATGGATAGTACGGTTAACTAACGAACTCCGCTGCCGGGGAGACCCGCCCGGTACGCGACAATGGAGCAATGACCACGCTCGCCCCGTCTCTTCCCCTGCTCCGGATCGGCCCGCACACGGTGCAGCCGCCGGTGGTGCTCGCCCCCATGGCCGGCATCACCAACGCCCCGTTCCGCACCCTGTGCCGGGAGTTCTCCGGCGGCAAGGGGCTGTTCGTCAGCGAGATGATCACCACGCGGGCGCTGGTCGAGCGCAACGAGAAGACCATGCAGCTGATCCACTTCGACGCGAGCGAGACCCCGCGTTCGATCCAGCTGTACGGGGTGGACCCGGTCACCGTCGGCAAGGCCGTCCGGATGATCGTCGACGAGAACCTCGCCGACCACATCGACCTGAACTTCGGCTGCCCGGTCCCCAAGGTGACCCGCAAGGGCGGCGGCTCGGCGCTCCCGTACAAGCGGCCGCTGCTGCGCGCGATCCTCAACCAGGCGGTCTCCAACGCGGGTGAGCTGCCGGTCACGATCAAGATGCGCAAGGGTATCGACGACGACCACATGACCTATCTGGACGCGGGCCGGATAGCGGTCGAGGAGGGCGTCACGGCCGTCGCCCTGCACGGCAGGACGGCCGCCCAGCATTACGGCGGCACCGCCGACTGGGACGCCATCGCCCGGCTCAAGGAGCACGTCCCGGAGATTCCCGTCCTCGGCAACGGCGACATCTGGTGCGCGGACGACGCCCGCCGGATGATGCGCGAGACCGGCTGCGACGGTGTGGTCGTGGGCCGCGGCTGTCTGGGCCGTCCCTGGCTCTTCGGCGACCTGGTGAGCGAGTTCGAGGGCTCGCAGGCGCGTCAGGCGCCGGGGCTGCGGCAGGTCGCCGACGTGATGCTGCGCCACGCGACGCTGCTGGGGGAGTGGATCGGCGACGAGACGCGCGGTGTGATCGATTTCCGCAAGCACGTCGCCTGGTACCTGAAGGGCTTCGCGGTCGGCTCGGAGATGCGCAAGAAGCTCGCGGTCACCTCGTCGCTGGAGGAGCTCGGCGGGCAGTTGCAGGAGCTGGACCTGGACCAGCCGTGGCCGGACGGCGCGGACGGGCCGCGCGGGCGCACCTCGGGCAACAACCGCGTGGTGCTGCCGGACGGCTGGCTGAAGGACCCGTACGACTGCGCGGGCGTGAGCCCGGACGCGGAGCTGGACACCTCGGGCGGCTGAGGCCTTTCGGCCTTTGTGGGCACGCGGCGCCATAGGCACCGCGTGCCTCTTCTTTTGCCTCGCTCATCTGAGCGCGTTCTGGCGTTGTATTCGGCCGGATTCGCTGACGGTTCGGTCGACAGGTGGCCCGAACGAGTCGGAAACGGGCGTCGTGTGGTGACTCCGCCCCACCCCGAGTGGGCCTCGGTGATCATGGCGTGACGCGCAGTCGCCGATCGGGAGTCCGGATGGTGACATCTGAGCGCCGATCGCGGAGTGATTCTCGCCACCCTGAGGGCTCGTGCGCTCAGATGAGCGAAATTTTGAGGGCTGCATTTCTCAAATGATGGCACTGGGTGCCAGGGGCCTCCATTTTGATCAATCGATGCTTCCACTGCGCAGTGTCATCAGAATGACGGATATTGATGACTCTCGGTGTCTATGTGTTTAAGAAGTGAATGAATACTACTGATCGGACTACAGGTCCCGTCACTTTCGATCTGCTGGCGGACGGGTGGTTGAGGCCACGTGACGCGCAAGTGGACGTACCCAGCCACCTTCGATCTGGGTATGTTCCTCGCCGTCAGGGCAGCCACCGCGTCCTCGAGGAGTCGAGACCCGTGTCGAAAACCAAAGATCCCCAGGTAGCCACCCCGGAAACCCCGGAGCTCAAGGGCGAGAAGTTCGTTTATGACTTCACCGAGGGCAACAAGGATCTGAAGGATCTCCTCGGCGGCAAGGGCGCGAACCTCGCCGAGATGACCAACCTCGGGCTTCCCGTCCCTCCGGGATTCACCATCACCACCGAGGCATGCAAGGTCTACCTCGAAAGCGGCGAGGAGCCGACCGCGCTCCGTGCCGAGGTCAGCGCGCACCTCGACGCCCTCGAAGCGCGGATGGGCAAGAAGCTCGGCCAGGCCGACGACCCGCTGCTGGTCTCCGTCCGCTCCGGTGCGAAGTTCTCGATGCCCGGCATGATGGACACGGTCCTCAACATCGGCCTCTCCGACGAGTCCGTGGTCGGTCTCACCGCCCAGGCCGGCGACGAGCGGTTCGCGTGGGACTCCTACCGCCGCCTCATCCAGATGTTCGGCAAGACCGTCCTCGGTGTCGACGGCGACCTCTTCGAGGAGGCGCTGGAGGCGGCGAAGGAGGCCAAGGGCGTCACCGTCGACGTCGACCTCGACGCGTCGGACCTGAAGAAGCTGGTCAAGCAGTTCAAGAAGATCGTCGCCAGGGACGCCGGACGCGACTTCCCGCAGGACCCGCGCGAGCAGATGGACCTGGCCATAAAGGCCGTCTTCGACTCGTGGAACACCGACCGGGCCAAGCTCTACCGCCGCCAGGAGCGCATCCCCGGCGACCTGGGCACGGCCGTCAACGTCTGCTCGATGGTCTTCGGCAACCTCGGCCCCGACTCCGGTACGGGCGTCGCGTTCACCCGTGATCCGGCCAGCGGCCACCAGGGCGTGTACGGCGACTACCTGCAGAACGCGCAGGGCGAGGACGTCGTCGCCGGTATCCGCAACACGGTGCCGCTCGCCGAGCTGGAGTCGATCGACAAGAAGTCGTACGACCAGCTGATGCAGATCATGGAGACGCTGGAGACCCACTACAAGGATCTCTGCGACATCGAGTTCACCATCGAGCGCGGCCAGCTGTGGATGCTCCAGACCCGGGTCGGCAAGCGCACCGCCGGTGCCGCGTTCCGTATCGCCACCCAGCTCGTCGACCAGGGCCTGATCGACGAGGCCGAGGCGCTCCAGCGGGTCAACGGTGCGCAGCTGGCGCAGCTGATGTTCCCGCGCTTCGACGACGACGCGAAGACCGAGCTGCTGGGCCGCGGCATCGCCGCCTCGCCGGGCGCCGCGGTCGGCAAGGCCGTCTTCGACTCGTACACCGCGGTCAAGTGGTCCCGGTCCGGCGAGAAGGTCATCCTGATCCGCCGTGAGACCAACCCCGACGACCTCGACGGCATGATCGCGGCCGAGGGCATCCTGACCTCGCGCGGCGGCAAGACCTCGCACGCGGCCGTCGTCGCCCGAGGCATGGGCAAGACCTGTGTCTGCGGCGCCGAGGACCTGGAGGTCGACACCAAGCGCCGCCGGATGACGGTGGGCGGCCGGGTCATCGAGGAGGGCGACGTCGTCTCCATCGACGGCTCCACCGGCAAGGTGTACCTCGGTGAGGTCCCTGTCGTGCCGTCCCCGGTCGTCGAGTACTTCGAGGGCCGGATGCACGCCGGTGCCGACGACGCCGACGAGCTGGTCGCCGCCGTGCACCGGATCATGGCGTACGCGGACCGGGTGCGCCGGCTGCGGGTGCGGGCCAACGCCGACAACGCCGAGGACGCGCTGCGGGCCCGCCGCTTCGGCGCCCAGGGCATCGGCCTGTGCCGCACCGAGCACATGTTCCTCGGCGAGCGCCGCGAGATGGTCGAGAAGCTGATCCTCGCGGACACGGACGCCGAGCGCGAGACCGCGCTGGAGGAGCTGCTCCCGCTCCAGAAGGCCGACTTCATCGAGCTGTTCGAGGCGATGGACGGACTGCCCGTCACCGTACGGCTGCTCGACCCGCCGCTGCACGAGTTCCTGCCCGACATCACCGAGCTCTCGGTACGGGTCGCGCTCGCCGAGTCCCGCAAGGACGCCAACGAGAACGATCTGCGCCTGCTCCAGGCCGTGCACAAGCTGCACGAGCAGAACCCGATGCTCGGTCTGCGCGGTGTGCGCCTCGGGCTCGTCATCCCCGGCCTGTTCGCCATGCAGGTACGGGCGATCGCCGAGGCCGCGGCCGAGCGCAAGAACGCCAAGGGCGACCCGCGCGCCGAGATCATGATCCCGCTCGTCGGTACGGTCCAGGAGCTGGAGATCGTCCGCGAGGAGGCCGACCAGGTCATCGCCGAGGTCGAAGCCGCCACCGGCACCCGGCTGAAGCTCACCATCGGCACGATGATCGAGCTGCCGCGCGCCGCGCTGACCGCGGGTCAGATCGCCGAGGCCGCGCAGTTCTTCTCCTTCGGTACGAACGACCTGACCCAGACGGTGTGGGGCTTCTCCCGCGACGACGTGGAGGCCTCCTTCTTCACCGCGTACCTGGAGAAGGGCATCTTCGGGGTGTCGCCGTTCGAGACGATCGACAAGGACGGCGTCGGCTCGCTGGTCCGCAGCGCCGTCGAGGCCGGCCGGGCCACCCGTCCGGACCTGAAGCTCGGCATCTGCGGCGAGCACGGCGGAGACCCGGAGTCGGTGCACTTCTTCCACGAGGTGGGTCTGGACTACGTGTCCTGCTCCCCGTTCCGCATCCCCGTGGCCCGGCTCGAAGCGGGCCGTGCGGCGGCGGCTTCGACCGGCAGCGACAGCCGCTGAACCGGCACCGGACGCCCCTGACCGCATGACCCTTTGACCCGGAACCGCCGTCGGCCAGGCACGACCCTCACCGGCTCGACGGCAACTCCGGAACGCCCGAGGACGGCGGCACCCTGTGCCGGGGTGCCGCCGTCCCGTTCCGTTCTGGGGAAATCGTTGTGCGGCGTTGTGCCTTTTTCTTCGTGTTTCTTCGCGCATTACGCAGAGTTCGTTCAATACGCAAAGAGCGGGCCCGGAACGGGCCGGGGACGGACCGGGATGCGGCCCATGGATCCCCATCCATGGGCCGCACCCGGGTTACCCCATCGGGCACGGAGCCGCACCGTCGTCCACCGCCGCCGGGTGAGCGAAACCCCCCACGGCCTTCACTCACCCTTCCGGTGGCGCCGGATTCGTGCCCGACGCCGTACAGCTTTTCGGTTCACGGTGTGCGGGTGCGAGTCGTTTCACCTCTGGCCGAAACCCCGTGGTGACGTGCTGTTACGGATCACCTACCCTGGGGTGGGGTAATTGCAGGTGCAACAGGTGGGGGACCGGTGCTGCGTATCCATATGTCCGGAGTGGACCTTTCCAGGATGCGGATGGCCACCCGGCCCGACGCGCTGTGGGAAACCGCTCTGAGTTTCCACCGGCTGCGGGACCGGCGCGGTTCCGCGGTGTTCGGGAAATGGCGTACGGAAACCCGGCCTCGGTTGAATGGTGAAGTACGTCTGCTGTCCGCCGTGATTCCACCGCGCGGCTATTTCCCGGATTTCCTGACGCCCTCTCAGGAATGCGGAGAGCCGTACGGAATCGATGCGGGAATGCAGGCATTGCGCGAGACTCCGCCCGGCCGCGTCCGGGCCGAACTCGCGCTGCTCGGCGCCGAACGCCGCGACGCGTGCCTCTCCCCGGACGGCCGCGCCGAACCGCTCGGCCGCCTCGTCGACGCGCTGCGCAACTACCACCGTGCCGCCATCGAGCCGTACTGGCCGCACATCCGGGCCAGCGTCGAGGCCGACCGCGCCGTACGGGGCCGCGCCCTCCTGAACGGCGGCGCGCACGAACTGCTCGCCTCCCTCCCGCCGATGATCCGCTGGCGGGCCCCCGTGCTGGAGGCGGACTACCCCGTCGACCGGGACGTCCATCTGGACGGGCGGGGCCTGCTGCTCCAGCCGTCCTTCTTCTGCCGCGTCACCCCCGTCGTCTACCGCGACCCGGGGCTCCCGCCGGTCCTCGTATACCCGGCCACCCACTCCCGCGCCCCGGTCTTCGCCGAACCGGGACCGTGGCTCGGCCGGCTCCTCGGCAGCACCCGGTCGACGGTCCTGGGCGCCATAGGAAACGGCTGTACGACGAGTGAGCTCGCGCTGCGGGCCGGGGTGTCCCTCGCCTCGGCGAGCC
Source organism: Streptomyces sp. NPDC102437 (assembly GCF_044765565.1). Taxonomy (NCBI): domain Bacteria; kingdom Bacillati; phylum Actinomycetota; class Actinomycetes; order Kitasatosporales; family Streptomycetaceae; genus Streptomyces; species Streptomyces sp. NPDC102437. The sequence goes on from NZ_JBIWKI010000013.1 coordinate 92,915, forward strand.
AGCACGCCTGTGTGCTGCGTGAGGCGGGCCTCATACACACCCTGCGGCACGGCGGCTCGGTCCTGCACACGCTGACGCCGCTGGGCGGATCGCTGCTCCGCGGCGGCGCCCCGCTGGCGCTGTCCTGAGCCGGGCGGGCGACGGCGGTCGGACGCGACGGCAGGCGGACGGGCGCCGGAGCGGCGAAAATTCTTGTCCGGGCGGCGATGAGTTCCGCGACGCACCGCCGTCTACCTGTCGTACACGTTCGAACAACAGAGAGCGAAGCGGCCATGCCTCAGATGATCTTCGTCAACCTGCCGGTCAAGGACCTCGAAGCGACCAAGTCCTTCTTCGGCAAGCTGGGCTTCTCGTGCAACCCGCAGTTCACCGACGAGAACACCGCATGTCTCGTCATCAGCGACACCATCTTCGCGATGCTCCTCACCGAGCCGCGCTTCAAGGAGTTCACCAAGAAGGAGATCACCGACGCCTCCAAGTCCACCGAGGTGATCCTCGCCCTGAGCGCAGAGAGCCGGGAGAAGGTGGATGAGCTGGTCGACACCGCCCTCGCCTCCGGCGGCTCGCCCGCCAACGAGCCGGTGGACTTCGGCCACATGTATGGCCGTTCCTTCCAGGACCCGAACAACCACATCTGGGAGGTCATGTGGATGGACCCGGCCGCCGTGAAGGCCCAGTAGAGCCGACCTGGCATCAGGGGGCGAGGCCCGGATACGTCACACCGGTGAGCTGCTCGGACGCCATCCAGAGCCGCTCGCTCGTGACGTCGTCCCGGGTCCAGCCCGCACGCCAGGACGGGGCCGGGGCGCCGCGCCAGCCCAGCAGCCCCGGCCCGGTGAACGAATCGGGGTGCACGCCGGGTGCGGTGGCCGCGCACAGCGTGGGCAGCGCACCGGCCGAAGCGGGCTGGGCGATGATCCGGTTGCCCAGCTCGAAGAACCGCTCCACCGCCCGCCGGTTCTCCATCCGGGCCGCGGCGGACTGAAGGTTGGTCGACGCGTATCCCGGGTGCGCGGCGGCCGCCACCAGCCGGGAGCCCGCCTTCGTGAGCCGTCGCGCCAGCTCGTGGACGAAGAGCAGATTGGCGGTCTTCGAGCGGCCGTAGGCGATCCAGCGGCGGTAGTCGCGCTCGCTGTTGAGATCCCCCATGTCGATGTCGGACAGCGCGTGCATCCCGCTGGAGACGGTCACCACACGCGCCCCGGGGGTGTCGAGGAGGCGGGGGAGCAGCAGCCCTGTCAGGGCGAAGTGCCCCAGGTGGTTGATGCCGAACTGCCTCTCGAAGCCGTCGGCCGTCGTCCCGTACGGGAGGGCCATCACGCCCGCGTTGTTGATCAGCAGATCGATCCGCTCGGGCGCACGGGTCGCGGCGAACTCGCGCACCGAGCCCAGATCGGCCAGATCGAGCGGTACGAACGCCACGTCCGCGCCGGTCACGGCCTTCCGGATACGGGACTCGGCCTCTTTCCCCCGCGCCTCGTCACGGCAGGCGAGCAGGACCCGCGCTCCGTGCCGGGCCAGCTCCCGCGCGGTGTGCAGACCGATGCCGCTGTTGGCTCCGGTGACCACGGCCGTACGGCCGCTCTGGTCCGGGATGTCGTTCGCGCTCCAGCCGTGGCTCATGGGCCCAGCGTACGACCGCGGTGTGCCGCCCGGACCGGTCGGTCCGGTCCGGATCCGGGGTGGGTGCGCACCGGCGGTACGGGGGGGGGCGTGAACCTCAGGAGTCGCTCAACTTTTCCGTGATCCGGCCGAGGATGTTGGACGCCGCGCAGATCGTGTCCATAAGGTCGTGATCATGCCGGACATAGCGCTCACCACTCTGATCATCCTCTGTCTCGCGGCGGCCGCGGCGGGCTGGATCGACGCGGTGGTCGGCGGTGGCGGACTGCTTCTGCTGCCCGCGCTGCTGCTCGGCCTGCCGCACGTCCCGGCCGCGCAGGTGCTCGGCACCAACAAGGCGGTCGCGATCGTCGGTACGTCGGGGGCGGCCGTGACGTACGTACGCAAGGCACCGGTGAGGATCGGGACCGCGCTGCGGATCGGGCTCGCGGCGCTGGCCGGATCGATGGCCGGCGCGTTCTTCGCCGCCGGGATCAGCAGCGAGGTGCTCCGGCCGGTGATCATGGTGGTGCTGCTGGCCGTCGCGGCGTTCGTGATGCTGCGGCCCTCGTTCGGCAAGGACACGGACGACGGTGCGCGGCAGCGGGTCACCCGGGCCCGCACCGTCACCGCGATCGTGCTGGTCGGTGGCGGAATCGGCTTCTACGACGGGCTGTTCGGCCCCGGCACGGGCACGTTCCTGGTGCTGGCGCTGACCGCGGTGCTCCACCTCGACCTGGTGACGGCGTCCGCCACCGCCAAGATCGTCAACGTCTGCACCAACGGCGGCGCGCTGGCGATGTTCGCCTACCAGGGCAGCGTGCTGTGGCAACTGGCCGCGCTGATGGCGGTGTTCAACCTGGCGGGCGGGCTCATCGGGGCGCGGATGGCGCTGCGCAAGGGCAGCGAGTTCGTCCGCGGCGTGCTGCTGGTCGTGGTGTTCTCGCTGGTCGCGAAGCTGGGCTTCGACCAGTGGACCGCCTGAACGGCCCGTGCCCGGCCGCCGGGTTCAGCGGACGGCGGTCAGATGCGCGTACGCCACCACATTGCCCTCGTACCCCGTCTCCTTCGAGAAGCCGCCGCCGCAGGTGATCAGCCGCAGCGAGGCGAAGGAGGCGGCGCCGTACACCCGCTTGTCGGGGAAGTCCTTGTTGTCGTAGACCTCGATCGCGTCCAGGGAGAAGACGGCGGTGCGCCCGTCCTGGCGGACCACCTCGACCGTGCTGCCCTTCTGCAGGGCACCCAGGTCGTAGAAGACCGACCGGCCCTGCGCGTCGTCCACATGGCCGGCGACGATCGCGCTGCCCTTGGAGCCCGGGGGAGTGCCGTCCCGGTACCAGCCGACGATGTTGCGGTTGCCGGCCGGGGGCACGTCGAGACTGCCGTCCGCCCCCAGGCCGAGACGCATCACCGGGGCGTCCACCCGGATGCTCGGGATGCGGATGCGCACGGGGGCGGAAGGCTTCAGGGGTTCGGCGACCGGTGACCCCGGCTGGGGCTCCGGGCCGCCGGTGAACGCCTGGGCGGCGGTCGGCCGGGGCGGGACCAGTTGGGCGCCGGCACCATGGCTGATCAGCCAGACGCCGGCCAGCGCTGCGATGGCCAGCTGCCAGCCCTTGGCCTTCTGGGTCACGGTCGTCCTCCGGGTGATGGAACGGGGACGGTCCCGTCCCGGTGGCGCGCGGCCACCGGGACGGAAACCAGGCGGTACGGAGACGTGAATCCGTCTCCGTCAGCCGGCTGCCTGCGTGCCGCTCGCCCGGCGACGCAGGAGCCAGGCTCCGCCGACGGCGGTCGCGGCGAGAACGCCGGCGCCCGCCGCGATCTGGGTGGTGTCGGGCCGGACGCTGCCGCCGACTCCGGTTTTGACGTGGCCGGTGGGGCCATCGGGGCGGTTCCCGGAGGACGAGCCGTCGTGCTTGCCCGAGCCCCCTTCCTTGGACGGGCGCCAGCTCTCGCGTCCGCCGGAGCTGTCGTGCCCGGACGAGGACGAGTTCTCGCGCCCGGACGAGGAGCTGTCGCCTCGGTCGGTGCCTTCGCCCTGGTCCGTTTTCTCGCCTCGGTCGGTGCCTTCGCCCTGGTCCGTTTTCTCGCCTCGGTCCGTGCCTTCGCCCTGGTCCGTTCCCTCGCTCCGTTTCGTGCCCTCGTCCCCGCCCGGGGCGGTGAACCCGCCGGCGGAGTCGAGCAGCGAGGGCGCGATGAGGTTGGAGAGGTTGTCCAGGCTGAACGGGGTGTCCGCACCGGACCCGGCCCCGGCCCCGGACTCGTCGCCCGAGGCCCCGTCGTCCGAGGCTTCACCCCCGGTGGCCCGCGACACGGCATCGGCCGAGCTGATCCGCTGCGCGCCGGCCTCGTCCGCATGCGCGGAGGGGCCGGCGGTGAGGAAGCCGAACGTGGCTATGGTGACCGCGGATGCGGCGGTACCGGTCACTAGGCGGACAGGACGCATGGGGGGTTCCTCCGGCGATGGCACGAGTAGGTGTGTCCTGCCCCTGAGCTAACGGGCCGCCCGCCGCCCATGCCTGCTGACACCGAGTCAGCTTTCACTCGAACGGACCGGCGTGGCCCTCTTGCCAAGAGGTGATCGTGCAGGTCACAGCGGTGATCGGCGCAGGTGGAGCCGGCCCTCTGCCGCCCGGTGCCGATCGGGTGACCGGAGTCCGGAGGGAAGTGGCGCACGTCACACGCATGACCTCGCGGCTGTCGGGCACACGTCTTTCACCCCCCACGGGACGGCGTGCAAGGCCGCCCCCGGCCGCCGCCCTCACCGGACCCATCCCCCCGGGCCCGGTGAGGGCGGGTTCGCGCAGCGGGGGAGCGAACCGGAAGCGGATGGCGCCCTTTCGCGCACAGCAGGGGCCCGGCCCCGGTACGGTCGCCGACCGCACCGGGGCCGGGGCGCGTCAGACGGTGTCCCACCGCGCGCCGTCGTACGCCTGCCCGATCCGGCGCATGAGCTCCTCGTCCACCACGAATTCCATGTCGTCGATCCGCCCGACCGGCGCGATGCCCTGGGAGTTGGTGAGGAACGCCGACCGGAACGCGCGCAGCCCGTCCAGGGTCACCGGACGCCGTAAGGACTCCAGCCCCGCGCCCGGCAGTTCACGCTCCAGCAGTGCCATGGTGATGCCGATCAGGCACGGTGCGTCCGGCCAGATCACCGAAGCGCCGTCCCAGAAGCCGACGTTGGTGATCGCACCCTCCGTCACCGAGCCGTCCGGCGCGGTCAGCAGGGCCTCGTCGAACCCGGCGCGGGCGGCCAGCCGCGCGTAGTACGTCTGGCCGAACTCCCCGGGCCGCTTGATGTGCGGCACGGTACGGGCGTACGGGACGGACATCAGGGCGTGAGGTTCGGCGGACTTCCGGGCCGGTCCGCGCACCGTGACCATGACGGTCGTCTCCGGGGCACCCGGCGGCAGATAGCCGTGAACCCGGACCGAGGCGTCCCGCACCCCGGCACCCTCCAGCGCGTGCCGGACCAGCCCGCAAACCCGTTCCCCGTCCAGCGGGCGCTCGAACAGCTCCCGGTTCGCGGCGTCCAGCCGAGCCAGATGCAGATCGAGGCCGCGTACCTTTCCGTCCCTGACCTGCATGGCCGTGAAATGGCCGTAGCCGAGGAAGGCAGGAATCCGCAGGTCCGCCTCGGTGGCCGGACGGCCGTCGAACTCGGCGTACGGGAAGGGCGCGGGCGGGAGAGTCACCATGCCTCCACCGTAGCCGCGACGCCCGGCGGTACGGACCGACGGAAGTCGCTTGACCTCAACCTCGGTTGACGTACGAGCCTTTCGGCATGGACCTCACCACAGCATCCTCTTCGCCCTCGTCGTCCACCGCGCCCCTGAAGGTCGCGGTCATCCTCGCCAGCAACCGCGAGGGGCGGTTCGCCCCCGTCATCTCCGACTGGTTCCTCTCGCACACCGGCCCCCGACCCGACATCGAGACCGATCTGATCGACATCGCGGAACTCGACCTCCCGGTCGCGCTCTCCTTCCGGCCCGACGCCGACGCGCAGGCCCGGCTCGCGGCCGTCGCGTCCAGGCTGGCGTCGGCCGACGGTTTCGTCGTCGTCACCCCCGAGTACAATCACTCGTTCCCGGCCCCCTTGAAGAACCTCATCGACTGGCACCGCGACGAGTGGCAGGCCAAACCCGTCGCCTTCGTCTCGTACGGCGGGGTCTCCGGCGGGCTGCGCGCCGTCGAGCACCTGCGGCAGGTCTTCGCGGAGCTGCACACCGTCGGCATCCGCGAGACCGTGTCCTTCCACAACGCGGGCGCCCTGTTCGACGACGAGGGCAGGCACCGGGACCCGGCGGTCTGCGACGCGGCGGCCAAGGTGCTGCTCGACCAGCTGGTCTGGTGGGGGCACGCCCTGCGCGATGCCAAGGCCCTCCGCCCGTACGGCGCCTGACCCGGGGGCGCTGCGCCGCGCCGCGACGTCCCCGACAATCGACGGGTACCGGGACACCCCGCCACCCGACCCCGCAGGAGCCGAAAGTGACGACGCCGGCATGGCTGACCGTACTGACCACGACGGACAGCGAGGAGAAGGCCCATGCCCTGGCGCAGGGCGTGGTGGAGGCGCGGCTCGCCGCCTGCGTACAGATCTCCGCGCCCGTCACCTCGGTCTACCGCTGGCAGAACGCCATCGAGACCACCGAGGAGTGGCAGCTGCTGTTCAAGACGGCAGCGGAGCGGTACGACGAACTGGAGGCCCATCTGGAGGCGGCGCACGACTACGAGACCCCGGAGATCATCGCGGTCCCGGTGGTACGGGGCAGCGCCCGCTACCTCGCCTGGGTCTCGGCCGAGACCGCTCCGGTCACCTCGCTGTAGGGCCGGCCCGGGGCCCGACGGCCGCAGCCCAGGGCCCCTTCCGGGCTGCGGGCCTACCGCTCCCCGGCCGCCAGTGCCTCCCCGATCCCCGTCTCCTGGGGCCCCAGGAAGTGCGGATCGGGCTTGAAGACGGCGTCCAGCGCCGCCTTCCCTGCCGCGAACACCTCCCGGGTGCCGCCGTAGTACCAGGTCGCGTCGTGCTTGGCGTCCACGCCGACCCCGTACGCGTCGATCCCCGCGGTCCGGCACAGGGCGATCGCCCGGCGGATGTGGAACCCCTGGCTCACCAGCACCGCGCGGTCGACCCCGAAGATCTTCTTGGCCCGCACGCACGAGTCCCAGGTGTCGAACCCCGCGAAGTCGCTCACGATCCGCTCGTCCGGCACCCCGTGCTCCGTGAGATAGGTACGCATGGCATCCGGCTCGTCGTACTCCTTCCGGCTGTTGTCACCGGTCACGAGCACGACCTTCACTTTCCCGTCCCGGTACAGCTCGGCGGCGGCCTTCAGACGGTTGGCGAGATACGGCGACGGCCGGCCCTGCCAGAGCCCCGCCCCGAACACCACGGCCACCTGCTGCGCGGGCGCGTCCGCGGTCGTCCTGACCCGGGCGTCGGCGACGGAGTACATCCAGGTCATGGGCGCCAGCCCGGCCACACACGCGAGCATCACCCCCTGCACGGCCCGCCGCTGCCCGCGCCGCGTGCGCGGCCACCGCGGCCGCAACCGCCCGAGCACCTGCCGTCCCGGCCACTTCACCCGCATGGGAGCCCCCTCTTTCCGTGCCGTGCTCCGTCGTCCCACTTGATCGGACGAACCGGAGGCCGAAAGAGTTCTCCGACAGGCGGGACGAATGCCGCACGGCCGCTCAGGTCCGGCCCCACCGGTCCGGGGCCGCGCGGACCGCCGGGCGGTCCGGCCAATACCATCGCCCAATGCTGCGTCCACGGCTGATCGCCTCCGATCTCGACGGCACCCTCCTGCGCAACGACGGCACCCTCTCGCCCCGCACCCTGCGCGCCCTGCGCACCGCCGAGAGCGCCGGCGCGGAGATCGTCCTCGTCACCGCCCGGCCGCCCAGGTTCGTCGACCGGCTCGCCGACGCCGCCGGCTTCGCGGGCACGGCGGTGTGCAGCAACGGGGCGATGGTCTACGACATCGGGACGCGCACCGTCGTCTCCTCCCGCGCCCTGCCGCTCACCACCGCCCGCCGCGTGGCCACCGCGCTCGCCGCCGCAGTGCCCGGGATCGGCTTCGCCCTGGAGACCGGCAACCACATCCTGTACGAACCGGCCTACCGCCTGCGGCTCTCCGAGGACGCCGGTGCCGAGCTGCCCGTACCGGCGCTCGCGGACCTGTGGCTGGCCGATGCCCCCGTCACCAAGCTCCTCGCCTGGTCGGACCGGCTCGACGCGGACGCACTGCTGGCGGCGGCCGAGGCGGGCGCGGTCGACGGGGTGCAGCTCACCCATTCCGGCGGGCGCGGACTGCTGGAGATCAGCGCGTCCGGCGTCACCAAGGCCGGCACGCTTTCGGTGCTGTGCGCCGGGCGCGGCATCGAAGCCGCGGAGGTCATCGCCTTCGGCGACATGCCCAACGACCTGACCGTCCTCGAATGGGCCGGCACCGGCTACGCGATGGGCAACGCCCACCCGAGCGTGCTGGCCGCGATGCCGACGCACACGCTCAGCAACGAGGAGGATGGGGTCGCGGACGTCATCGAGCGGCTCTTCGGACCCGCCCGCTGACCCGGCGGCACGCCACCCGTCACCCGCTCGCAACGGCGCGGCAACCTCCCTCCCGCACCATCGATCCATGACGCAGCCGGCACCGGCCCAGGCCCAGGAGTCCCTGCCCCTCGACAGCACGGCGCAACTGCTGACCCGCATCACCGCGCAGCTCGGCACCCAGCTCGGACTGGTCACGCGGAACGGGACCCGAAGGACCGCACCGGCCCAGCCGGCCGGGTCCCGGCCACCGGACGGCTCTCAGAGCATGTCCGCAGCATCCGCAGTATCCACAGCGCCTGCAGTGAAAACCTGATGAACGGACATTTTCCGGGCGCATGCCTGAGCCTTCTTGTCGGTCCGGCCGTTTACTGTCGGACCATGGACGGCACGCACGGCACGCACGGCACGCACGACCACGGCACGCACGACCACGGCACCGGCCCCTACGGCGCGGCCGACGCCGAGCGCTGGGACACCGAGCCGGACAAACGGCCGGGCCGCACCGCGTTCCAGCGCGACCGTGCCCGGGTGCTGCACTCCGCCGCGCTGCGGCGGCTCGCCGGGAAGACCCAGGTCGTCACCCCGGGCACCCGCGGCCACGCCTGGGACGCCAGCCCCCGGACCAGGCTCACCCACTCCCTCGAATGCGCCCAGGTCGGCCGCGAGCTCGGGGCCGCACTCGGCTGCGACCCCGACCTCGTCGAGACCGCCTGCCTCGCCCACGACCTGGGCCACCCGCCGTTCGGACACAACGGCGAGCAGGCGCTCAACGACTTCGCGTCGGACTGCGGGGGCTTCGAGGGCAACGCCCAGTCGCTGCGGCTGCTGACCAGACTCGAACCGAAGCGGTTCGTGCCCGACACCCGCATCGGCGAACTGGTCAGCGTCGGGCTCAACCTCACCCGGGCCGCCCTGGACGCCGCCACCAAGTACCCGTGGCCGCGCGGCGAGCACCCCACCGACCCCGGCTCGCCGAAATTCGGTGTGTACGAAGACGACCTGCCGGTCTTCGCCTGGGCCCGCAAGGGGGCACCGAGGGACCGCAAGTGCTTCGAGGCCCAGGTCATGGACTGGTCCGACGACGTCGCCTACTCCGTGCACGACTTCGAGGACGGGCTGCACGCCGGGCACATCGACCCCGACTGCCTCTACGCCGAACCGGAGCGGGACGCGATCTGGGCGGTGGCCATCGGCCGCTACGTCCCGGCGGACACCGACCCCCAGGAGCTGGCCGACGCGCTGGACCGGCTCGTCGCCCAGGACTGGTGGCCGCACGGCTACGACGGAACCGCCGTCGCCCAGGCCCGGCTGAAGGACACGACGAGCCAGCTGATCGGCCGGTTCTGCCTTGCCGCCGAGAGCAGCACCCGGCAGGCTCATGGCACGGGCCGCCTCGGCCGGTACGCCGCCGAGCTGGTCGTCCCCCGCGAGGCCCGCAACGAATGCGCGGTACTCAAGGCGGTCGCCGACCGTTACGTCATGCAGCGCGCCGAGCAGGAGGCGATCCGCGCCGACCAGCGTATCGTCATCGCCGAGCTGGCCGCCGCCCTGACCGCCCGCGCCCCGGAGGGACTGGAGCCGCAGTTCCGGGCGCTGTTCGACGCCGCCCGCGACGACCGGTCCCGCAAGCGGGTCCTGGTCGACCAGATCGCCGCCCTGACCGACGCCTCGGCCCGCTCGCTGCACGCGTCGCTCACGGAGCACAGACACCGGGTGTGACCTGATCGGGGTACACCCTCTTTCGCCATCACGCTGCGTGCGGGACGCTCGCAGTTGGCGGCGCCGCGAAGCAAGCACCGAGGAGGCACCAAGTGGTCGACGCACATCGCACGTTCGTCATCGTGGGCGGAGGACTGGCGGGAGCGAAGGCGGCCGAGACGCTCCGGGCGGAGGGTTTCAGCGGCCGGGTGATCCTGCTCGGCGACGAACGCGACCACCCGTACGAACGGCCTCCGCTCTCCAAGGGCTATCTCGCCGGCAAGGAGGAGCGGGACAGCGTCTTCGTCCACGAGACCGCCTGGTACGCGGGCGCCGAGATCGAGCTGCACCTGGGGCAGCCCGTCACCTCGCTCGACCGGGAGGCCCGCGCCGTACAGCTCGGCGACGGCACCGTCGTCCACTACGACAAACTGCTGCTCGCCACCGGAGCCGAGCCGCGCCGCCTCACCGTCCCGGGCACGGACCTGACCGGCGTCCACCATCTGCGCCGCCTCGCCCACGCCGACCGGCTGCGCAACGTGCTCACCGCACTCGGCCGCGACAACGGCCATCTGGTGATCGCCGGGGCCGGCTGGATCGGCCTGGAGGTCGCGGCGGCGGCCCGCGGGTACGGCGCCGAGGTCACCGTCGTGGAACCGGAGCCGACCCCGCTGCACCAGGTCGTCGGCCCCGAGCTGGGCCAGATCTTCACCGATCTGCACAGCGACCACGGGGTCCGCTTCCACTTCGGCCTCCGCCTCACCGAGATCATCGGCCAGGACGGCCTGGTGCTCGCCGTCCGCACCGAAGACGGCGAGGAGCACCCCGCCCACGCCGTGCTCGCCGCGATCGGCGCCGCGCCCCGCACCGCCCTCGCCGAGACCGCCGGGCTCGCCATGGCCCCCCGCGCGGTCGGCGGCGGCATCGCCGTCGACGCCTCGCTGCGCACCAGCGACCCGCACATCTTCGCGGCCGGTGACGTCGCCAACGTGGAGCACCCGCTGCTCGGCATCCGGCTGCGTGTGGAGCACTGGGCGAACGCGCTGAACAGCGGCCCGGCCGCGGCCCGCGCCATGCTCGGCCAGGAGGTCAGCTACGACCGGGTGCCGTACTTCTTCTCCGACCAGTACGACCTCGGCCTCGAATACTCGGGCTGGGCGCCGCCGGGCAGCTACGACCAGGTGGTCATCCGGGGCGACGCGGGGAAGCGGGAGTTCATCGCCTTCTGGCTGAAGGACCGCCGGGTGCTGGCCGGGATGAACGTCAACGTGTGGGACGTCACCGAGACCGTGCAGGGGCTGATCCGGTCCGGCCGGCAGATCGACCCGGACGCGCTGGCGGACCCCTCGGTGCCGCTGGAATCCCTTGGCTGAGCCGCTTCGGGACAAGACGACCCGGCCGGTCCGCGAGGTCCCACCGGTTCCACGGATCACATCGGCGGGCTCCACGGCTGTCGTAGCCCACCCGTAGACTTCATCCGTGGCAGGCAGGATCAATGACGACGATGTGAAGGCGGTACGGGACGCGGTCCCGATCGACGCCGTCGTTTCCGAGTATCTCCAGCTGCGCAATGCGGGCGGTGGCAACCTCAAGGGTCTCTGCCCGTTCCACGACGAGAAGTCCCCCTCCTTCCAGGTCAGCCCGAGCAAGGGTCTCTTCCACTGCTTCGGCTGCCAGGAGGGCGGCGACACGATCGCCTTCGTGCAGAAGATCGACCACCTGACGTTCGCGGAGGTCGTCGAGCGGCTCGCCGCCAAGGCGGGCATCACCCTGCGGTACGAGGAGGGCGGCTACAACCCCTCCCACCAGCGCGGCGAGCGCATCAGGCTGGTCGAGGCACACAAGGTGGCCGCCCGGTTCTACGTCGAGCAGCTGGACGGCCCCGAGGCCGAGATCGGCCGGAAGTTCCTCGCCGAGCGCGGCTTCGACCAGGCGGCCGCCGCCCACTTCGGCGTCGGCTACAGCCCGGCCGGCTGGGACCACCTCACCCGCTACCTGCGCGGCCAGGGCTTCAGCGACAAGGAGCTGATCGCCTCCGGACTCTCCCAGGACGGCAGGCGCGGCCCCATCGACCGCTTCCGCGGCCGGCTGATGTGGCCGATCAGCGACACCTCCGGCGACGTCGTCGGCTTCGGCGCCCGCAAGCTGCGCGACGACGACAACGGACCGAAGTACCTCAACACCCCCGAGACCGCGATCTACAAGAAGTCCCAGGTGCTCTACGGCATCGACCTGGCGAAGAAGGACATCGCGAAGGCCAGCCGGGCCGTGGTCGTCGAGGGCTACACCGACGTCATGGCCTGCCATCTCGCCGGGATCACCACCGCCATCGCCACCTGCGGCACGGCCTTCGGCGGCGACCACATCAAGATCCTGCGCCGGCTCCTGATGGACAACGGCAGCGCCCGGGTGATCTTCACCTTCGACGGTGACGCGGCCGGGCAGAAGGCCGCCCTGCGCGCCTTCGAGGACGACCAGAAGTTCGCCGCCGAGACGTACATCGCGATCGCCCCGGACGGCATGGACCCCTGCGACCTGCGCCTGGTCAAGGGCGACGAGGCGGTCCGCGACCTGGTCGAACCCCGCACCCCGCTCTTCGAGTTCGCGCTCCGCCAGATCGTCGGCCGGTACGACCTGGAGACCCCGGCGGGCCGCGGCGCCGCGCTCGACGAGGCGGCACCCGTCGTCGCCCGGATCAAGAACAGCTCCTCGCAGCACGAGGTCGCCGTCCAGCTGGCCGGCATGCTCGGCATCCTGGACACCCAGTTCGTCGTCAAGCGCGTCGGGCAGCTCGCCCGCTGGGCCCGCGAGCGGGGCGACCAGCGGGGCCCCGGCCAGACCCCCTCCCGCGGCGGCCCCCGGCACCAGCAGATCCAGGCGCCCCCCGCCGCCCCCTCCGGCCCCGCGCTCAACCTCCGCAGCCCCGCCCACCGCACCGAGCGCGAGCTGCTCAAGCTCGCTCTGCAGAAGCCCGCCCTGGTCTCCCCGGCCTTCGACGCCTACGGGGCCGACGAGTTCACCGCCCCGCCGTACGCCGCCGTCCGGCAGTGCATCGCGGAGGCCGGCGGCGCCGAGCTGGGCGTCCCCGAGACCCGCGATTACCTGGTCCAGGTCCTGGACGCGGCGCCCAACGACACGGTGCGCAATCTGGTCACCGAGCTCGCCGTCGAGGTCTTCCACGGCAAGACCATCGACGAGACCTACGCGGGCATGCAGCTCGTCCAGGTCCGGCTGCGCGCCGTCGACCGCCGGATCAACGACGTACAGGGCAGCCTCGCCCGCCTCGGCAGCAATGTCGCCCCGGACCACCTCGCGGCGGCGCAGAACGAGGTCTGGGTCCTCCAGCAGTACGCCCAGTCCCTGCGCAACAACGGAGCCGACGCGCTCTGACGCGCCGGCCCCGCAGCGGGAGCGCCCCCGCGTAACCGGCCGGTCACGGACCGGACTCAGAAAGTCCCCGCACGCCCCTCGTGGCAGCGATGTGTCTTACCCCACACTGGGGTGCGGTGCCTGAGACATCGGAGCGCGGCCGGCCCATCGAACGGTGGTCCTCCATCCCCGCGGTCCGGCAGCGATCACCTGGAGGTCGCCCCCGTGCAGACCCGGCCCCTGACCAAAACCGAGCACGTCTCGGCCGTCCCCGCGCAGAACCGGGCCGTGCACCATCCGGAGGGCGCGGTGGAGCCGCCGATACCGAACGAGCCGTCCGACCCGCCCGAGGTGCTCATGGAGGAGCTGCCCGGGGCGCCGGAGCAGTCCGGGCCGAGGAGCCGCCCGGAGGCCGCCGGTCCGTCCTCCGACCTCTTCCGCCAGTACCTGCGGGAGATCGGCCGGATACCCCTGCTCAGCGCCGCCGACGAGGTGGAGCTCGCCCGCCGTGTCGAGGCCGGGCTCTTCGCCGAGGAACGGCTCGCGAGCGCCCCCGACCCGGACACCCGGCTGGCCGTCGACCTGGACCGCCTCGTCGTCATGGGAAGGATGGCCAAACGCCGCCTGATCGAGGCCAACCTCCGCCTCGTCGTCTCCGTCGCCAAGCGCTACGTCGGCCGCGGGCTGACCATGCTCGACCTGGTCCAGGAGGGCAACCTCGGGCTGATCAGGGCCGTCGAGAAATTCGACTACGCCCGGGGCTACAAGTTCTCCACGTACGCGACCTGGTGGATCCGCCAGGCCATGTCCCGCGCCCTCGCCGACCAGGCGCGGACCATACGGGTCCCGGTCCATGTCGTCGAGCTGATCAACCGGGTCGTACGCCTCCAGCGCCGGATGCTCCAGGAGCGCGGCTACGAACCGACCGCGGAGGAGGTCGCCGGCCAGCTCGACCTCACCCCGGAGCGGGTCGGCGAAGTCCTGCGGCTCGCCCAGGAACCCGTCTCGCTGCACGCCCCGGTCGGCGAGGAGGAGGACATCGCCCTCGGCGACCTGATCGAGGACGGCGACGCCGCGTCCCCGGTCGAGTCCGCGGCGTTCCTGCTGCTGCGCGAGCACCTGGAAGCGGTGCTCTCGACCCTGGGCGAGCGCGAACGGAAGGTGGTCCAGCTGCGCTACGGGCTGGACGACGGACGGCCCCGCACCCTGGAGGAGATCGGCAGGATCTTCGGCGTGACCCGCGAACGCATCCGCCAGATCGAGTCCAAGACCCTCAGCAAACTGCGGGACCACGCCTTCGCCGACCAGCTCCGCGGCTACCTCGACTGACGCCGTGAGGGTCCGCACCGCCACAAGCGGTACGGGCCCTCACGTACGTCCGAACGGACAGCGCTCCTAGTCGACTTCGGCGACCGCCTGCGCGAACTGCGCCGAATACAGCCGGGCGTAGGCGCCATCGGCGGCCAACAGCTCCTCGTGGGTGCCCTGTTCGACGATCGAGCCGTTCTCCATCACCAGGATGATGTCGGCGTCCCGGATGGTGGAGAGCCGGTGCGCGATCACGAAGCTCGTACGGCCGTGGGCCAGCCGCGCCATCGCCTTCTGGATCAGCACCTCGGTACGGGTGTCCACGGAGCTCGTCGCCTCGTCGAGCACCAGGATCACCGGGTCGGACAGGAACGCCCGCGCGATGGTGATCAGCTGCTTCTCGCCCGCGCTGACGCCGGAGCCCTCGTCGTCGATCACCGTGTCGTAACCGTCCGGCAGGGTGCGGATGAACCGGTCGGCGTGGGCCGCCCTCGCCGCCTCCTCGATCTCCTCGCGGGTGACCTCGCGCGAAGCGCCGTACGCGATGTTGTCCGCGATCGAACCGCCGAACAGCCAGGTGTCCTGGAGGACCATGCCGATGCCCTGGCGGAGCTCGTCGCGCGACATCTTCGTCACGTCGACCCCGTCCAGCGTGATCCGGCCGCCCGTCACCTCGTAGAACCGCATCAGCAGATTGACGAGCGTGGTCTTGCCGGCCCCGGTCGGGCCGACGATCGCGACCGTGTGGCCCGGTTCGACGTTCAGCGACAGATCCTCGATGAGCGGCTTCTCCGGGTCGTAACGGAACGACACCTTCTCCAGCGAGACGCTGCCCCGCAGCTCCTCGGGGCGCTCCCGCTCGCCGGGCGCGGGGTCGGTGCCCTGCTCCTCGGCGTCCAGCAGCTCGAAGATCCGCTCGGCCGAGGCGACACCCGACTGCACCAGGTTCGCCATCGAGGCGACCTGGGTCAGCGGCATCGAGAACTGCCGTGAGTACTGGATGAACGCCTGCACATCACCGATCGACAGCGCGCCCGAAGCGACCCGCAGACCACCCACGACGGCGATCAGCACATAGTTCAGGTTGGAGACGAACATCATCAGCGGCTGCATGATCCCGCTGTTGAACTGCGCCTTGAAACCGGCCTCGTACAGCGCTTCGTTCTGCTCGGCGAAGTCCCGCGCGGACTCCTCCTGCCGGCCGAAGACCTTCACCAGGGTGTGCCCGGTGTACATCTCCTCGATGTGGGCGTTGAGCTTGCCCGTCACCTTCCACTGCTGCACGAACTGTGGCTGCGAGCGCTTGCCGACCTTCGTCGCCACGAAAGCCGAGAGCGGCACCGTCACCAGCGCGACCAGAGCCAGCAGCGGCGAGACCCAGAACATCATGATCAGCACGCCGACGATGGTGAGCAGGGAGTTGATGAGCTGGCCCATCGTCTGCTGCATCGTCTGCGAGATGTTGTCGATGTCGTTCGTCGCCCGGCTGAGCACCTCGCCGCGCTTGGCCCGGTCGAAGTACGACAGCGGCAGCCGCGACAGCTTCGTCTGGATGTCCTCGCGCAGCTGGAAAATGATCCGGTTGATGATCCGGATCGACAGCCGGGTCGCCACCAGCATCAGCAGACCAGCGGCGACATAGACCGCCAGCGCCACCAGCAGCACGTCGCCCACCGCACCGAAGTCGATGCCGTGACCGGGAACGAAGTCCACCTTGGAGAGCATGTCGGCCAGGCCGCTGTTGCTCTGGCGCAGGCCCTCGACGGCCTGTTCCTTGGTCGCCCCCTCCGGTATCTCCGGGCTCCGGCCGACGACCCCGGCGAAGACCAGGTCGGTCGCCCGGCCGAGGATCTTCGGCCCGACCACCGACAGGCCCACGCTCAGCGCACAGGCCACCAGCATCACGTACAGCGAGGTCTTCTCCGTCGCGAAGCGCTTCAGCAGCCGCTTCGATGACCCCTTGAAGTCCATGGACCGGTCGGTCGGCGCCCCGCCCGCCATCATGCGTCCGCCAGGCCCGGCCATTACGCGGCCTCCGCTTCCGTCAGCTGGGAGAGCACGATCTCCCGGTACGTTTCATTGCCGTCCATCAGCTCGTGATGGGTGCCGGAGCCGACCACCCGGCCCTCGTCCAGCACCAGGATCCGGTCCGCGTCGCGGATGGTGGACACCCGCTGCGCCACGATCACCACGGTCGCATCGGCCGTCTCCTGCGTGAGGGCCCCGCGCAGCGCGGCGTCGGTGGCGTAGTCGAGCGCCGAGAACGAGTCGTCGAAGAGATAGATCTCCGGGCGCTGCACCAGCGTCCTGGCGATGGCCAGACGCTGCCGCTGCCCGCCCGAGACATTGGTGCCGCCCTGCGAGATCGGCGCGTCCAGACCGTGCTCCAGCGCCGTGACGAACTCCTTGGCCTGCGCGACCTCCAGCGCGTGCCACAGCTCCTCGTCGGTCGCGTCCGGGTTTCCGTACCGCAGGTTCGTCGCGACCGTCCCGGAGAACAGATACGGCTTCTGCGGAACGAGACTCACGGTCCTCGCCAGCAGCGCCGGCTCCAGCGTCCGCACATCCGTGCCGTCGACCAGCACCTGGCCGTCCGTCACGTCGAACAGCCGCGGTACGAGACCGAGCAGGGTCGACTTCCCGCTGCCCGTCGACCCGATGATCGCGGTGGTCTCGCCGGGGCGGGCCACCAGATCCACCGATCGCAGCACCGGCTCCTCGGCGCCCGGGTAACGGAAGTCCGCGCCGCGCACCTCCAGATGACCGCGGGCGAGGAGCTCGCGGACCGGCTTCACGGGCGGGACCACGCTGGACTCGGTCTCCAGGACCTCCTGGATGCGCTCGGCACAGACCTCGGCGCGCGGCACCATCATGAACATGAAGGTGGCCATCATCACCGACATGACGATCTGCATCAGATAGGCGAGGAACGCGGTCAGCGCGCCGATCTCCATGCCGCCGCTGTCGATACGCTGGGCACCGAACCAGATCACCGCGATCGACGAGACGTTCACGACCGTCATCACGGTGGGGAACATCAGCGCCATCAGCCGGCCCGTGGACAGCGCCACATCCGTCAGCTCGGTGTTGGAGCCGCGGAACCGCTCCTCCTCGTAGCCGTCCCGGACGAAGGCGCGGATGACGCGGTTGCCGGTGATCTGCTCGCGCAGCACCCGGTTCACCGTGTCGAGCCGCTCCTGCATCGTGCGGAACAGCGGGCGCATCCGCCGCACGATCAGGCTCACCGCGATGCCGAGCACCGGCACCACAGCGAGCAGCACCGCGGACAGCGGGACGTCCTGGCCGAGCGCCATGATGATGCCGCCGACACACATGATCGGGGCCGACACCATCAGCGTGAACGTCATCAGCACCAGCATCTGGACCTGCTGGACGTCATTGGTCGTACGGGTGATCAGCGAGGGCGCCCCGAAGCGTCCCACCTCACGGGCCGAGAACGACTGCACCCGGTCGAAGACCGACGCCCGGATGTCGCGGCCGAGCGCGGACGCGGTACGGGCGCCGAAATAGACGGCCCCCATGTTGCAGACCACCTGGGCGATGCTGACGGCGATCATGACGCCGCCGAATTCGAGGATGTAGCCCGTGTCGCCCTGCACGACACCGTTGTCGATGATGTCGGCGTTGAGCGTGGGCAGGTAGAGGCTGGCGCAGGTCTGCAGCAGTTGGAGGAGGACCAGCAGCAGGATGGGTTTTCTGTACGGACCGAGATAGGCCCGCAGGAGTTTTATGAGCACGCGTGTCTCTCGGAGTCGGCAGAAGGCAGGGGTCGACCTATTTTCCGGCACCGACGGCCGAGACTGCGAGCGGTTTTACTCAAGACCAGGTCAAAAAACGGACCGAGTACACAAGTGGAGGGTTCGCCTCGCTCGGAGCACTCGGCCCGTCGCGCAGACGTACGGACTCAGCTCGTGGAGTCGAACGCCCCCGGGTGGATCTGGTCCCGCGTCGCCACGTACTGCTGGCGCACCGCCTGCCCGACCGCCAGCTCCTCGCCCGGCTCCAGCACCTGCGCCGCGGCGCCCTGCCAGGCCGGGGGAGTGAGCGGATCGGCCGTACCCTGCGAGACCCCCAGCGCCCAGGCCGCCTGCCGGGCCGCGCCCAGCGCCGCGTACTCGGCGGGCTGCGGCACGACCACCTGCGTACCGAAGAGCGCGGGCGCCAGCCCCTGTACGGCGGGCAGTTCGGCCGCCGCCCCAAGCAGGAACACCCGCCGCACCTCGACGCCCCGGCCGCGCAGCACGTCGAGCGCGTCGGCCAGCGAGCACAGCATCCCCTCGAACGCCGCCCGCGCCAGGTGTTCCGGCTTCATCGACTCGCGCCGCAGCCCGCAGAGCGTCCCCGCGGCGTGCGGCAGCCGCGGCGTCCGCTCGCCCTCCAGGTACGGCAGCAGCACCAGCCCGGACGCGCCCGGCGTGGACTTCAGCGCCAGCGCGGAGAGCTCGTCGAGGCCCTCCACGCCGAGCATCTCGGCGGTCCCGCGCAGCGCCCGCACCGCGTTGGAGGTGTGCACCACCGGCAGGTGCTTCCCGGTCGCGTCCGCGAAAGAAGTGATCATCCCGGCCGGATCGGACAGCGCCTCGTGGTGCACCGCCATGACCGAGCCCGACGCGCCCAGCGAGACCACCGCGTCGCCGACCCCGACCCCGAGCCCGAGCGCCGCCGCCATCGTCTCGCCGGTCCCGGCGGAGATCAGCAGCCCCTCGGGCGTCGTCCCGGCGGCATCGGCGGGACCGAGCACCTCGGGCAGCGCCGCCTGGTGCCCGAGCGCGAGCTCCACCAGGTCGGGCCGGTAGGAACCGGTGTCCGCCGACCAATAGCCGGTGCCGGACGCGGCACCCCGGTCGGTGGTCCGCCGGGCCGGACGCCCCAGCAACTGCCAGACCAGCCAGTCGTGCGGCTGGAGCACCGCGGCCACCCGCTGGGCAGCCTCCGGCTCGGTCCGCGCCATCCAGCGCAGCTTCGCCACCGGCTGCGCGGCCTGCGGCACCGCCCCGACCGCCTCGGCCCACGCCTGCCGCCCGCCGAGCCCGTCGACCAGATCGGCCGCGGCGGCCTGCGCCCGCTTGTCGTTGCCGAGCAGCGCCGGGCGTACGAGATTGCCCTGGCGGTCCAGGGGCACCAGGCCGTGCTGCTGGGCGGAGACGCCGATGGCCTGCACCCCTTCGAGCAGCCCGCCGCCGGCGGCCTCCCCGAGCGAGAGCAGCCAGGCCTGCGGGTCGACCTCGGTGGCCTTCGCCTCGACGGGGTGTGCGGCGAACCCCCGGCGCAGCACTGCGCCCGTGTCCGTATCGCAGACGACGATGTGCGTGAAGGCGGAAGAGCTGTCCAAGCCGGCGACTATCCCCATGCCCAAGATTCTGCCGCACCGCCGGACCTTTTCCGTACCGGTTGCGCGGAGGCCAGGCCCCCGGGCCCCAGGGTTTTTCGTTTGGATCGGGCCGGATCAGGGAGCGGGGCACGCGAGCCCGGCACGGATCCGAACGAGAGACCCTAGGTGTTGCTGGTGCCCCAGTCGTCCTCTCCGTTGCGGCCGCGGTCCCGCAGCGAGCGCACCCGGTCGGTCACCGAGGCCGGGACCTTCTCGCCGACCTTCTCGCTCACCGCGTGGTACGCCTTGCCGGCCAGATCGCGGCCGCTCTGCGCCGCGGACTCGGCGGTATTGCGCACGGCCGGGTTCTGGGCGAACTGGCGTGCGGACTTCTTCATCTGCTCGTAGCGCTCGCGTCCGGCCCGTGTCCCGATCACGTATCCGAGGGCCAGTCCGGCGATGAACGTGAGCCGGTACCGCATGGCTGCCACCCTTCCTTGCTCACTGCGAAGCTTCAGTGCGACGTGTGCTGCCCGCCTACCCGCGGGCACCTGAGATCACCCCGGGGGATACCGATTGGCAAAGCACCCCCCTGCTTGCGCTAATGTATGTGTCGCAGCGAACGAGCGCCGCCCGGCAGCAGCCAGGTAGGTAGGGTTCGACGCACACGCAGCAATCCCCTGTAGCTCAATTGGCAGAGCAGCCGGCTGTTAACCGGCAGGTTACTGGTTCGAGTCCAGTCGGGGGAGCGCGATCCCCTGTAGCTCAATTGGCAGAGCATTCGGCTGTTAACCGGAGGGTTACTGGTTCGAGTCCAGTCGGGGGAGCGGAACGGAAGAGGACCCCGAGGGGTCCTTTTTCGCATGCCCGGCGACGGCCGTCACCGTGGTGCGTGTGGGGCGCATGCGACTCATTCGCATGCACTTCGCTCCATCCGGAACCGGACGGCCGACGGTGCGGTCTTCATGGTCATGCGAAGCCGACCATCCGGAGCGAGAGATCGTATGACCGGCTATGCTGCGGCAGACGGCGCGCACACTTGTACGCGCCACGCCGAAAAGGGGCGGTAGCTCAGCCGGTTAGAGCAGCGGACTCATAATCCGTCGGCCGTGGGTTCGAGTCCCACCCGCCCCACCGCAGCGAGGTAACGATTCACTCGTCTGACCTGCGTATACGGCTAGGCCCCCGCCACGGCGGGGGCCTTTTTTGTTGCCTCAAGATCATCAGCTCGCCCGATGCTCGCCCGAAGTGTCGGCGAAGTCTCCGGCGCGATCGAGGGATCGGCTTCGCACGTACGGTCGGTCCTCGCAGCGGCCGAGATGGGAAGGCAGAGGTCCAGCAGCGGGCGGACCCGGCGCTGACGCCAGGGCGGCCGTCCGGCTATCGAGGGGGCGCTGACGGGGCGGGCGAGGTCGGCGGGGTGCTCCTGGTAGAACGCAAAGACCCCCGTGTCGGCGGGGGTCTTTTCTGCATTCTCAAGTTCACGGCCCGGCCGAAGTGTCGGCGTAACCTTCGGCACGAACGGGGGCTTCGCGGACTAGTTCTGTGTGACCTCGACGTCAAGGGTGTCGATGCGGAACCCCACCGGTACGCGCCAGGCGTCCACGCAGAGAGTCCAGCTGCCCTCTATGTGGCCGCCGGCCGGGACGGGTGCAGGTAGCTCGCGCGTCTGCTTGATGGTGATCCAGTCGACGCCGAGCGGGCCGAGGATGTGCGTTCCGAAGCGGAGCGTTCCCGATGTTGCTGTGGTGCCGCCGGTGTTACGGATGTCTACGGTCACGTTCTGGCACCACCGCGTGTCCGTGTCTGCGAGCCGGGGCGTCCCGACCGTGAGGACGGCGGGGCTGGCTGGTTTGGTGGGCTTGACGGGTTCGGGAGGCTTGGTGGGTTCCGTGGTGCCCGGCCCCTCCGGCTGGCCAGTGGGTGGCGTTGAAGGCCCACCCGTCCCCTCCTCGGCACCGCCCTCGGGCCTGCCGCTTCCTCCATCGCTTGCAGGGGCGTGGCTGCTTGCGCTCGGCTCCGGTGTTGCCTCGGGGTGGCCGGCACGCTCTTGCTCCTCGTCGGTTATGAGGTCGACTGCGGCGTCCGCCGGGAGGATGCCGCCGTTCTGTGTGTCGCGCGGGGTCTTCCATCGGGAGCCGCGGGGGTTCCGGTCTGGGGCATCGAGGATGTCGGCGCCGTTGCGGTCCGGGGCGGCGGCGGCTGGGCGGTGGCCGCGGTCCTCGGCGGGTTCGTTGTCGCTGGCGGTCATGGTGAAGGCGGCGGCGGTGGTCACGGTGGCGACGGTGGCCGCGGCGGTGAGGGTGAGTACGCGGTGGCTCTGCCAGAGGGAGCGGAGGCGGTCGCGGACGACGGTGACGGCGGCGAGTGCTCCGCCGCCGATGTAGAGAACGAGGTGGCGCTTGCGGCGGGCCGGTCCTCGTTCCTCGGGAGGTTCGTCGGCGAGGCTTGAGGCGATGCCGGCGCCTGTGAGGGCGGCGATCCGTTGGGCTGCTACCTGGGCGCTGAGGTCGGTGATCAGCTGTCGGTTCTGCTTCCATCCTTGGTAGAGCAGAACTATCGCCAGTGTTGCGGCCCCTAGAAGTGCTGCCATTGCCAGCAGCACGAGGTCTGTCACGGTGTCCCCCTAGACGTGGTGTGGTGACATTCCGTGAATGATCATGCGCTAGGGGAAGTTTTTTACTGATTCGTAAGGGTTCGTGACAAATCTGTGACGTGCGTCATCCGGCGCGTCGCTGGCGACGCTCCTCCTCGCCCCCTATGGGCCGATTCGTGAGGTCGAGGCGGCGGATCACCTCGGCCTGCGCCTCCGGCGGGAGCGCGGCCATGATCGCGTACACCGCATCCACGGGCGGGGCGTAGGCAGGCGCCGGCGTCGGCTCCGGGGTGATCTCCTTCAGTGCTGCCGCGGCGTCCTCGCGCCCCACTTTGACGAGCTGGTCCGGGGCGACGCCGACGACCTGTGCAATGCGGGCCAGGGTCTCCGGTTTCGCCCTTACCTCTCTGTACTCCCCGCCCCCGAGGGACTCGGCGCCGCTGACGATCTGACGCCACAGCGCCTCGCTGATGCGTGCCTGCTTGGCGGTCTCGCGGACGGTAAGCCGCTGCTGCTTGCGGGCCGCCTCGATGAGCGGCGCCTCGCGTGGGGGCTCCGGGCGCGTACTCCTCTTCATACGCGCAGCTTCGCACGAGTACGCACTAGTTCGCTAGGCGGCCCATGGCGTGTCGGTGCGCGCGCGCACATTAGTGCGTATCTTCGCCGTTTTCTGCGTTACTACCGAACTAGTGACTTGTGTTGCTCAAGTCGCTAGTTACCGCTAGTTTTCAATCATGACCGTCCCGCAAGATCGAAAATCTTCGCGGCGTCCTCGTGGTGCTCCGCTGGATCACGCACCGGAAGGCGTCACCTACGCCCGAGTGGCGGCCGGACTTACGAAACAGTCCCTGGCCAGCACGTTGGGGATCAGTAAGCAGTTCATGGGGGACATCGAGGCCGGTCGGCGCAACGCCGGACCGGACCTCCTGGAAGCGATGGCGGCGCAGTTGGACTGCCCGCTGGTCGTCCTCCAGGCGAAGCAAGCCGGGGCGACCTCGGAGAAGCGCACCCGCCCAGATGAGGCGGAAGCCGGGACCGCACCGGGCCCCTGAGCCGGTGCGCCCGCCGGGGTGGAGATAGCCGTCTCACGCCCCCGGCCGGGCACCGCATCGCGTCCGGACCTTGCCCGTCCTGGACGCCCACACCAGAAACCTCAACCGTGAATCGAGGTAACGATGGCAGCCAACTCTATCCACCAGCAGCCTGTGATGGCGCCGGAGCAGCGTGAAGTAGTCGGCCGGCAGGTCGGTGACGTGAACCCCGCGACGGACGAACTGATCGTGTCGTTCGCGGAGGCGGTTGCGAACCGCCGCGACCACGCTCACCCCGAGTGGGAAGACCTGTTCTGCGCGAACCTCTCGTCCTACATGGGTGAGCGGGTGGCCCCGGTGCTGCGGCGCCTGATGGACGCCGAGGCCGAGCGCGACGCGCTGCGGGCCCAGGTCGCCGAGCTGGAGTCCTTGCAACTGGGCGCCATCGACGGCCGCATGTCCGCAACGTGCGACAACCCGGAGCACCCGACATGGCTGCGGGCGGCAGACGACACACGGGGATGCCCGTGGTGCCGGGTCGCCAAGCTGGAGACGGCGCAGGCCACAACGCTCCGGGGACCCGAGACGGCCTCCCCGCACGACTCCCCGCTGCACCATGGCTACGCCCTCGGCCGCGACCTGCCGAAGTCGGGCGGTGCGTCGTGATCTGGCTTCTCGGCATCGCCTACGCCGCCCTCGTCTTCTGGCTCCTCGCGCTCGCCCTGGGATGGCACCGATGAGCGCCGCCGGATATGCCCACCGCACCCGCATCAATCACTCCGCCGTGACGGCACAGACCCGCACCGAGCCGGGGACGTGGTTCCAGGCGGGTGTCTATGCGTCGACGGCAAGCGCGGACTGCGCGGCCCGGTCCATCCCGCACGCGGAGCGGATGCCCAACTACGCACCCGCCGGGGCGTTTGAGGCGTACACCGCCCTGACCCCGGAGGGCCCCGCCCTGTGGGTGCGGTGCGTGGAGGGCGAGGAGTTCCCCGCGATCCCGGAGCGGATGAGCGTCCGCGTCCCGGACGGTGGGCCCGAGCTCGGGGAGATCCAGGTCATCACTGCCTCGGTCCTCCCGTACTGCCCGCGCTGCGGCGGCCCCCGCGGATGGGACGCCCTCCAGCCGTTTGAGATGCCGCTCGGGGACACCACGCACGTGGTCGACCGGTGGGAAAACCCGTGCGGCCACCTGGACGTGTACGCGGACGTCCTGGTGGAGGCCCGCCGCACGCCGACCCCGCAGGCTCCGGCCGCCGGCCACGGCATGGGCCACCACCCCGCGGACCCGCTCCGCGCGGGGGAGTTCCACGCAGCGGTGGAGGTCATCGTCCAGGCCGCGAGCGCCCAGCGTGGGATGCACGCGAAGCAGGCCGCGGCCCTCCTCCGCCTCCGCGGCCACACGGAGGCCGCCGACCTCGTGGAGCTCAAACTCCGCGACGAGCGCGGCCACTTGAGCGCGAAGCAGGCCGCCCACTTCCTCACCGTCGAGGGCGCCCGGCGCGCCTCCGCCGTCCCCATCAGCCAGGAGAGCACCGCATGAGCACCATCACTCTGCCCACCGTCCCGGCCGTGGGTGACCTAGTCGACACGACCGACGAGCAGGGCGGTGCCCTGGTCGACGCCCCGACCGCGCGCCTGCTGCTCCCGGCCAACGCGTCCCGCGAGGAGTGGCTAGAGGTGCGCCGGTCCGGTATCGGCGGCTCCGACGTCGCCGGAATCCTCGGGCTGGCCGGGAAGTACGACAGCCCGCGCCATGTCTTCGAGGAGAAGCACGGCCGCAGCACCTTCGAGGGCAACGAGGCCGCCGAGATCGGCACGGAGATCGAGCCGTTCCTCGCCCACCTCTTCACGAAGCGTTCTGGAATCCGAACCGCCGAGGCGCCCGGGACGCTCGTGCACGTCGACCGGCCGTGGATGCGGGTGAACGTGGACCGTTTCACGTTCGAGCGGCCCGGCCCGGCCTCGGGTGTCCTGGAACTGAAGAGCCGCAGCGAGTACCAGGCGGACCAGTGGGAGGGCGGGGCCGTTCCCGATGCCCCCGCGATCCAGTGCCACTGGGGCATGGCGGTCGGCGGCTGGGACCACGGCTTCGTGGCCGCGCTGGTCGGCGGCAACAAATTCCGGTGGGTCCGCCTGGAGCGCGACGAGGAGATGATCGAGCACCTCGTCGACTACTGCGGGAAGTGGTACGAGAGGCACATCGTCGAGGGCTTCGAGCCCCCGGCTGACGGCCTGGAGGCCACGACCGATCTCCTGGCGAAGCTCTGGTCCGTCAAGGCCGAGACGATCGCCGAGATCGACACCTCGAAGGCCAAGGAGCTGCGCGCCCGGCACGCCGACGTCAAGGCGCGGCAGAAGGCCATCGAGGAGGAGCTGCGGCTCGTCGAGAACGAGATGAAGCTCCTCACCGGCGAGAACGAGATCGCCAAGTCCGGCGGCAAGCCTGCCTGGACGTGGAAGGGCAACGGGACCTTCGCGTCGAAGCAGTTCGCCAAGGCGCACCCCGAGCTGGTCGAGAAGTACACGCGCATGGCGCCCGTGCTCGACGTCGACCGGCTCAAGGAGGAGCAGGCCGACGTCTACGCCGAGTTCCGCGCCCGCAAGCTCCACGTCCCCGCGAAGGGAATCTGATCATGGCTCTGTCCACGCTCAAGGACCGCGTGCGCGCGGCCACCAACCCGGACGCCGAGCAGCCGAGCATCGAGGCGACCATCACACGGTCCGCCGACGTCCCGCAGCAGCAGTCGGCGCCGGACCAGTTGCACACCTCCGCGAAGGCGGATGGCGGCGACGTCGCCGACTTCGCCCTGGCCTGGCTGGAGCGGTACGGCGAGGAGTTCACGAAGGCGCTGCCCGCGCACATCGACGCCGCCGCGTTCTTCGCCGCCGTGCGGGCCGCCCTGCCGGGCCTGGTCCGCTGCACCCCCGCGTCCCTGCTCCAAGCCTTGTTGACGTGCGCCCGGTTCGGTTTGGTGCCGGACGGGCGTCACGCGGTCATCCGGCGCGAGGGCAAGACCGCCGTGTTCGTGCCGATGGCGCAGGGGTACGTGGAGCTGATGTACCGCTCCGGCCGTGTCGGGTCGGTGCACGTCGGGATGATCTACGAGGGCGACGAGTGGAGCTACGAGCCCACCGCCCCGGCCCCGCTCGACTTCACGCACAAGCCTGCCCTGTTGAAGTCGAAGGCTGAGCGCGGGGCGCCGATCCTGGCGTACGCGTTCGCGTGGATGGCGTCCGGCGCCCGGTCCCAGGTCGTCATCCTGACGCGCGAGGACGCGGAGGAGATCCGCGACGAGTACAGCGAGGCGTACCGGCGCGCGCAGGAGTCCGGGAAGAACGACAGCTTCTGGCACGTTGCGTTCGACCGCATGTGGGAGAAGAGCGCGTTGCGCCGCCTGCACAAGAGGGTGCCGATGTCCCCCGAGCTGGTGGCGATGGTCCAGGCGGACGAGGCCGGGGACGCTGGGCAGGTGCAGGTGGTGCACGCCCCGGACCCGGAGACGGCCGGGCTGGTCGAGGAGGCCGTACGGGCGCACCGCGCCGCAGAGGCATCCCAGGAGCCCCGGGTCCGGCCGCTGCCCGTGAAGGGCCGGGGAAGTCGCGGCCGGTCCAAGCCGAAGAAGAACCGGTCCGCCGGCCGCGCCTCGCGGAGGCGGTCATGAGCGCGCGTCAACTCAGCTGGCACTACCAGCGGCTCACCGGATTCGATCTCGAAACCACCAGCCAGGACCCGGAGACAGCCCGCATCGTCACCGGCGCCGTCGTCCACTACGGCGGCGGCCAGCCGACCACCGGTCAGACGTGGCTCTCTGACGTCGGCGGGGCGGAGATCCCCGCCGCCGCCACGGCAGTTCACGGATACACATCCGAGGCGGCCCGCGTTGCGGGCCGCCCGGCCTCCGCGGTGGTGGAGGAGATCACCACCGCCCTGGCGGCGGCCGTCGAGCAGGGCCGCCCGCTGGTCATCATGCACGCCCCCTACGACTTGACCGTGCTGGACCGGGAGGCCCGCCGCTACGGCGTGGTTCCCCTGTTCGACCGGGTGTCTCCGTATGTGCTGGACCCGCGGGTCCTGGACAGGCACGTGAACACGTTCCGGCGCGGCGGGCGGACCCTTACGGATCTGTGCCGTCACTACGTGGTTCCGCTGGACGGCGCGCACAGCTCGGAGGCGGACGCCATCGCGGCGTGCGCCGTGGTGTGGAAGATCGCCAACCGATACCGGTCGATCTCCGGCCGGCCCCTGGCTCAGCTCCACGCCGATCAGGTGGCGTGGGCGCGGGAGCAGAGCGAAAGCCTGCGGGACTACTTCGCGCGCACGCCCGGGAAAGAGGGATGGGCGCGGGACGTGCGGCTGGACTGGCCGCTCCTTTCCTACCGGGCGGCGGTGGCCTCATGACTGCCGTCTTCATCGGCTCCGCTGTCCTGGCCTCCTCGTTGACGCTCCTGGCCGCCCTGCTGTGGTGGCTATGGCGGGCCGGTCGCGGACGGCATCGCGCACCCCGCTACCCCGGCCCGCTGCTCCTGACGGCACCGGAATTCCTGGACGGCACCGAGGACGCGGTCACGGTGGCGCTCCTCATGGATGCCGACCGTGCCGGCCTGGAGTACTGCCCGGCCGAGGGGCGGACAACGCCCCACTTCATTCACCACTGCGGCGCCCGGACGTGCTGCGTGTGCGAGACCGAAACGGCAGGCGACGAGGAATGACCGTGACCATGGACCTGCTCGGGGTGGACTACCTCCGCCCCGCTCAAGAACCGTGCCCCGACTGCGCGTGCTGCATGGTCGACCTGTGCCGGAAGGGGCGGGCGTCCGTCAGGGAGTGCGCCGCGTTCACCCACGACGACCTCAAGAGCGTTGTGGCCGTGTGCCCGTGCTCAGCGGCCACCACGGAGGGAACCGCATCCTGGCGGGACGCCATGGTGAACGCGACGCGCCAGGCGGCGGAGCTTCCGCTCCCGGAACCGGCCGAGGGCCTGCTCCGCGCCATGGCCCGCCAGGACCCGGACGTCCTGGACCCGGCCGGATTCATCATCGCTCTGCGGCTGCGCCAGTTCGTGCGGGGCCGGGAGGGCGGTTTTACCTGGGTGACCAGCCTCGGCCAGGCGTACCTGGCCGCGCTGGACGGGGAACGTGTCGCAACGCGCGTCTTTGTGTTGACGGTCGATGTGAAGGCGAACACGGCCGGCGTCATCGTCGCGGGCTGGAGCACGGAAACGGCCGTCACGGTGCTCCTGGACCACCTCGTCCAGGCCACCGGGCTTGAGGTTCCGGAGCTGCTTGGCACGTTCCTTGAGGCCGTCGCCAACGTGGACGCGGAACGGGCTCAGGAGATCGTCCTCACCGACATTCGCCCCGTGGTGGAGCCGCTCCCGCAGGTGTGGAAGGCCATCCCGGCCGCCATCGTGGCGAAGGGCCAGGAGGCCGGCGATGAATGAGCTCGCCCTCTTCGGGGAGCGCAGCGCCTTGGCGCTGCAGGAGACTGCCGCGGCCCTGGACGATGCCCCCGCTGTCCTGGGGGCGGAGGCCGCGCGGGTTCTTGAGGTCCCGGCGTTCGAGGTCACCGTCTACGGCTTGCCGGCCCCGCAGGGCAGCAAGTCGGCGAAGCGGAACCAGTACACCGGCCGTATCCACCTGGTCGAGTCGTCCGAGAAGGTCAAGCCGTGGCGGGCGGACGTCGTGTCCGCCGCGCTCCAGGCCAAGCCCCGCGGCTGGCGACCGCTGATCGGGCCGCTTGAGGCAGAGATGGTGTTCACGCTCACCCGGCCCCGGTCCCACTTCGGGACCGGCCGCAACGCCGAGCGTGTCCGGCCGTCCGCGCCGGCGATCCCGGCCAGTCCGCCGGACCTGAGCAAGCTTGCCCGCTCGACCGAGGACGCCCTCACCACGGCCGGTGTCTACAAGGACGATGCGCTGATCGTCGACTACCGGCGGCTGCGGAAGCGGTACCACACCGACCACGGCCGGGTGCCGGACGTGCTGGACGTGTCCGGCTGCGTCATCCGCCTGTGGCGCGTCTCCGAGGAGGCGGCACGGTGATCAACGCTGCTCAGATCGCGCGGGCCCTGGCGCCGGACGTGTCCACGCGGAGCGTCGCGGACCGGCTCGGCTGCCCGTGGGGCCGCGTCCAGCAGGTCCGTGAGGCGTGCGGTGTGCCGACCTACCGGCGCGGCCGGCGCCCGGCAGCCCCGTGGCGGGAGCGCTACGCCGCGCACACGGAGCCCGTGGCTGGCGGTCACATGCGGTGGACGGGCCCGGCCGCGGAGAGCGGCACGCCCGTGCTGTCCGTCCAGGGACGCCCGGTGACGGTGTACCGGCTGCTGTTCCAGGACGAGCACGGGCGGGAGCCGGAGGGCCATGTCCGCCCGGGATGTGGCTACGCCCGGTGTGTGGCCGGCGGCCACCTTGAGGACCGCCGTGTCCGTGAGGAGCGGGTGGGCCGGTGAGCGCGGTAGACGTCCTCGTGACGGTAGGGCCCGTCATAGCGCTGCTGGAGACCTTCCCCATGTGGGGTCCGGTCCTGGCCGTGGTGGCCGCCGTTCTGCTCTACCTGGCGATACGTGAGACGTGGGGCGGGGACGCGGAGGACACGAGCGGGGACACCGTCCCCCTCGTCCACCAAGGCGTCCCCGCAGTGGAGGACACAGGGGAGGACACCCCCGTCCCCCGGGCCGTGACCTGCGGGGACTCCGTCCTCCGTGTGTCGGCTGACAGGGAGACGTGAGGCCGCTGATGGCCTGGACCGGATGGAGTCAGTACGACGCGCCGGACAACCTTCCCCGGCCCGCGCATTGGTCGAAGGACGCCGCGTGTCGGGAGGCCCACCCGGACCTCTTCTACCCGGAAGGGGACTCCGGGGTGGCCCACCTCGACACCGCGGAGGCCAAAAGGTGGTGCGCGCGGTGCCAGGTCCAAGACCGGTGCCTCGCGGACTCCTTGGCCCGGGGCGAGCCTCACGGCGTGTGGGGCGGCCTGGACGAGAAGGAGCGGCGCCGCCTCCTCCGCCGGCAGCGGGAGCAAGCCCGAGCCGCGTACCGGCAGGAGCGCAAGCGGGAGGAGGAGGCCGCCGATGTCGAAGCGCAGTCGGCCGCGGCTCCAGCGGCCTGAGCTCCCGCCGAGCGGGCTCCTGGACTGGCACAGCTCAGACCACTGGTCCACCAACCCCGCACCGTGCCGCTACTGCGGCCACATGACCAACCTCCGCGACTCCCGGAAGCACCCCGCGCACAAGACGTGCGCGGAGGACGCCGTCCGCCAGTGGGTCCAGGAGGAGAGCGAGAAATACCAGAACGAGAGGCTGACCGACACATGAGCATGAGCGACGGAGACAACCACCTGTCCCGGCTTGGGATGAAGTACAAGCCGCGCCTCAAAGGTGAGGAGCGGACGAGGGCCGCGCGGAGCCTGGCGAAGAAGTACGACGCCGGAGCCACGATCCGCGGCCTGGCCGCGGGCCGGGGCATGTCGTACGGCACGGTCCGCAAGCTCCTCCTGGAAGCAAAGGTCGAACTCCGCAAGCGCGGAGGCCGGGCACCGCGGGCACAGGCCCGGTGATGCGGCGCTTCCTCCTCGGCCTGCCATACGGCGCTGTCCGCACGTCGCTGCTCGAAGCGAATGCCAACGTGCGTAGCCGCGCCGGCCGGCCCCCTCGTGTCCAGACCCGCGCATGAACGCGCGCACCCTCACCCCTACTTGCACGAAAGGCCACCACATGAGCGGCTTCAGCCTGAACCGGCTCGTGCGCGACGTCCTTGAGTCCAGCTCGAAGACGGACCCGCGCAATCTTGCGGACGAGGTCCTCGACCGCGTCGACGGACACGATCTCCGGGCAGCGCTCGGGCAGTGTCTCCCCGCGTTCGTCCGCGAGGAGATCCGTAAGAAGCGAAACGGCGGGGTGCCGCCGCTCGACCGGGGTGAACTCCAGCTCGTCATGACGGAGCAGCCGAGAGGCCCCGGAGGCGCTTCCCGCCGGCACGCATCGGTTCGGCTGGCTCGCTCGGCGAAGGTTGCAGCGATCCGCGCGGCGGGGCCGCGCTGGCTCGACGACCGGCTGTGCACCGGCGAGCACGAGTGGAAGCGCCTCGGCGATTGCACCTTCACGGATCTGATGTATGCGGTCAGGCAGCGGCGCGATCAGGCGGCGCGCACTGAAGCGGTCGCCGCAAGCCTGGAACGCCTCGCGGATCTGCTCCGTACGCACGGAGTTGAGTGCGTCCGTGACCTGCCGGCCGAGGCGATCAACTCTGTGGGCGGTGCTGCAGCGTGACGATAGACTCGCCCGCAAACGTCCCCGACGGCCAAACCCCATCCGGAACCCAAGCATGCTCCGCCGTCGAGGAGCAGGCTCCGCCGGCGCCGACCATTGTGGCATCGACACCCAACGATGGCTCGTCGGCGTCGGCGGTCGGAGCCCTCGCCACAGACTTCCCCGACGGCCATCGTGTCCTCGATAGCCATACGGCAACCGCCGTCGGGGAGCAGGACCCGCCGACACCGGCCATGCATCGCTCGGTACCCAAAGCCGGGTCGCCGGTGTCGGCGCCCTCCCTCGGCCTTTGGGCAGACTCCAACGCCCCGCTCCTCGCGCTGCTCGCTGACGTCCTCGACGACCTTGAACGCACCCGCATCGCGAACGAGAACAGGCTCCGGCAGCTCACCCGTACCGAGCCGGACAAGGACGGCGAAGAGCGCGGCTTCGGCCTCACCCTCGACCATCCGCAGATCGCCACGCTCTCGGACATGGTCGAGACGCTCGCCAAGGTCGAGCACCAGGCCACGCTGAACCTCCAGCGCGCCGTGCGCAAGCACCCGCTGGGCCCGTGGGTGAAGGCGACGATCGGCGTCGGTGAGAAGCAAGGCGCCCGCCTCATCGCGACAATCGGCGACCCGTACTGGAACACGCTCCACGACCGGCCACGCACAGTGTCTGAACTCTGGGCGTACTGTGGGCTCCACGTAGTCTTCCCCGCCGCCCAATGGCCTCACGGCCCCCAACTATCAGTCGGCGGCGGGGAGCAGACTCACCCCGGCCGAGGAGTACCCGACGCCCAGTTCACGGTCGCCGGGGTGATCAAGCAGGGCGACCCCGGCCAGAGTGAGCACGGCACCCAGAGATCCGCCGCCGGGGTCGCCCCCAGCCGGACACGAGGCCAGCGCGCCAACTGGTCCACCCTCGCGAAGACACGCGCCTACCTCGTCGCCGAGTCGTGCATCAAACAGGCCCGCTCACCGTATCGAGCGGTGTACGACAACTCCCGCGAGAAGTACACCGACGCCACCCACGCGGCGCCGTGCCGCCGCTGTGGCCCCTCCGGCAAGCCCGCCGCCGCGGGGACGCCGCTCAGCGCCGGACATCAGCACGCGCGAGCAATACGCGCCGTCATGAAAGCCCTCCTCCGCGACCTGTGGCGCGAGTCGCGACGGATCCATGAGGAGGCCCGGTGATGCGGCGCTTCCTCCTCGGGCTGACGGCCGGAGCCGTCGCCGGCGGCGTGACGTACGCCGTCCATCCGGCACCCCCCTGGTGGTTCCTGGTCGCCTTGGTGGTGGCCGCCGCCGTGTGGTTCAGGGAGCTGTGGGTGGACCTCCTCATCACCTGACCGCTCGCCCGAGAGGGCCAGGCGCCCGCGGCCTGGCCTCTCGCCCTTCCCCTCTTCCCGCCCCATTCCTGGAGACCGGTGTGTCCACCTCCTCCCGCCCTGACTCGGCGCGCCCCGTGCGGTACTTCCACGGCGGCGTCCCCGGCCTACGCCCCGGCGCGCTCGTCCTCCCGCCGGAGACCACCGGCACGGAGCGGACGCTCACCGCAGACGTGCTGAGCATGGGCGGCGCCGCACGGCGGGACCGGGTGTACGTGACCACCGGGCGGGAGGTGGCCCGGGTCTACGCCGCACTCCACCCGGACGGCGCGCTCTACGAGGTCGCGCCGGACGGGGACCTGGCACCAGACCCGGACTGTCACGTGCCCGGGGTGTCGTTCGAGTGCGCCACGGCCCGCGTGGTGCGGGTCGTGGACCCCGTCGTCCTGGCCCGCACACGGCCACTGGACGCCTGGCTCCGCAAGCTCGACCGGGCCACGGAAGAGGCCGGCCGCCAAGCGGCCGTGGGCAAGCCGTGACCGCCGCGGCACCGCCGCTCGGACGGTGCGCACTGTGCCGCCTCCACCGGGCACTATCCGTGCACACCTCGGCCCGGGACAGGCTCAAGCGGCTGGCGTGTACGCCCTGCTGGTCTACGGCAACCCTCACCGAGGAACGCGGCGACACAGTGACCTGGGCCCCCGGGCACACCGAAGAGGCCACCTCGGTCGAAGGCGGCCTGTGGTGAAGCGGGAATCAGTCGTTCTTCTTCTCGGCGGGCCCTGCGGTCTCGCCGAGGGCTTGAAGCGCCCGCTGGTAGAAGGCGGGCGATACAAGTACGGCCTGCTGCTTCTCGCGCCGGGTGAGGACGATGCGCTCCTCGCGGAGGCGCACGCGGGCGATGACCTCGGTCAGGTTGGCGCGGGCGTCGGAAATGCCCATCTGGACTTCGAGGGACTGACTCATAAGGGAAGCGTACATGACCACCCGTCGAAGGTTCATGTCCGACGGAATTGCGTATGCGTCGTGTTGTACAGTTCGAGCATGGGTAACGATCTTCCGCGCCACTGCTCGGCGCGTCCACTTGTCCACGAAGCACCCTTGAAGGACCTGCTCACTACGGAGGAACGCCGAGGTCGTCGGAGCGTGGGCCCGCACGTCTATCGCTTCTACGCGGAGGACCGGGAAGCGCTCTACATCGGCGTCACGTGTGGCACCGCACTCCGGTGGGCTGATCACCGTAGGAGCTCCCCGTGGTGGTCGGAGGCGAGGTATGTGGCCGTCTCCTTCTACGGCACGTACGAACAGGCGATGGTCGCCGAGGCCGCCGCGATCAAGGCCGAGCGCCCCTGCTTCAACAGGCAGTGGATCACTCCGCGCAAGCAGACGGTCATCCAGTTCGGAGACGGCGCCGAGGCCATCGCGGCCGAGCTGCACAAGATCGCGTCTCCCGAGTTCGTCGGCGAACTGGCCCGACTGCTGGCGTCGCCCGAGCAGTTCCCGCAGCCGCTACCGCCCCCTGTCCCAGCCTTTCCCCAGCCATAGCGGCCATCGGGAGGGGCCGCCCCGCGACCCCTCCCCTTCTCTCCCCGACCACCCGAGCACGATCGAGATGAGACGACGTGAGGATTCGGCGCTCAAGGCTCACCCGGGACTTCCTCCAGGTGCCTAACGCGACCGCGCGGGATGACCGCCTGAGCCACATGGCTCGCGGCATCCTCGTCGAGCTCCTCAGCCGTCCCGACGGCTGGGAGACCACCGCCGATGACATGTGGCGCGAATCTGTGGCCCGGCACGGCAAGGGCAGCCCTGGGCGGCGTGCCTTCCGGGCCGCGTTCGCCGAGTTGAAGAGCCACGGGTACCTCTTCGCCGAGGTCGCCCCGCTCGCCGGCGGACGTCATGGCACGGTCTTGACCCTGTGTGACGTTCCCGCGCTTCAGACCGAGGTGCCGTGCGACGGTTCGCCGGACTCCACCGACGTACCGCACGCTGGTACGTCGGCCCCACCTGCGGGAATGGACGTTCTCCCAGGTCGCACCGACGTACCGCTTTCCGACGTACCACACGCTGGTACGTCTAATAGAAAACGGTCTAGGAATACGGGAAAAGAGAAAACGGGTGGGGTTGCTGACGCCGTAGGCAATGGTGCGGGTGGTTTCGAGCGTGCGGGCGCGAGCGACAGCGCGGCAGACGAAAGCGGCCAGGCCGATGGCGGCTACGCCGCGCCCGAAGGAAACACCCCTCCCCAGCGAAAGAAGTCACCCCGGCCGGCCACGACGAAGACCCGGCCCCGCCAGCAGGTGCCCGGCTTCGAGCAAGTGAGGGCAGCCGTCCCCGCCGAGGTGGCCAAGCCCGAGACCAAGCTGTTCCCCGGCCTACAGCGGGCGATCAACGACCTGCTCACCGGTAACCCGGCTGCTGGCATCCCGAGCCGGACCCCGGAGCAGGTGATCGCACGCATCAACCGCCGCTGGTACGGCGAGCACGCTGATGCCCGCTCGGCCGCCGACTACCGCGGCTGCGCCCGGTGCACGGCCTCCGGGTGCGACGCGGCGCGGCGCGGCCTCGAGAACCCGGAGGGCTGCGACCGGATCAAGAACCGCAACTCCTGGCTCGCTGCCGCGATCCTCGCCCAAGACTGCCCCGACCCTTCGTGCGAGGACGGGCAGCTCATCGGCGGCACAGGATGCCGGGACTGCCAGGAGCGGCGCGAGGAACGTCGGGAAGCCGAACGCGCTGCTGCCGAGGCCGCTGCCCGGATGCAGGAGCACATCGACGCCGAGGCCGCCGCCCGTGCTGCTGACACCGCATGGTCGGACGCTGAGACCGCCGAGGAGCACCGGGTCCGCGCGCTCCTGGCCGCCGCCGGCGTGTACGGCGTGCGGCTCGACCATCAGGTCCACCAGCACATGACCGGCTGGCGCGACCGGAACCCGAAGCCCAGCCCCGCCAGCCACTGCGAACAGGCACCCGCAGCCCCCCAAACGCCCGTCCAGGGAGCGTTCTTGATACCCGTGCCCACCGGGGCCGCCGAGGGCGCCGCAGCCCCGCACACGGCCACTGAACGATCTTCGTCCCGCCGGCACCTGCTGGAGAACTGCGACGGCTGCGACCGGGCCCACCGCCCGACCACCCCCGGCAAGCCGTGCGCGACCTGCCGCGCCGAGCAGCGGGCGGTGAGCAACGCGTGAGCCCCGACCTCACCCCCGGCCGCCTGGACGAGATCCAGGCGCTCGTCCGGCAGCTCGCCGGCACCATCCCGGACGGCGACCTGGTCCCGCTGCTCGCGTCCTGCCGTACCGCTTTGACGGACCTCCTCGCAGACCGGGACGCACTGGTCACCGCCAACGCCGAGACCGCCGAGGAACTGGCCTTGTGGACCGGGGCCTTGCGATGACCGCCCGGCGCACCCGCAGGAAGCCGAGATCCGCCACCTTCCGCCCATGCATCCCACCCATGCAGCACCAACTCACCCGGAGGACCTGATGAAGAGCCCCGTCCCGTACTTCGGAGCGAAGGGCCGCACCGCCCCCTGGATCGTCAGCGTCCTGCCCCCGCACCAGCACTACGTCGAGCCGTACTGCGGCGGCATGTCCGTCCTCCTCGCCAAGGCGCCATCCCCGATGGAGACCGTCAACGACCTCGACGGTGAGCTGATGACCTTCTGGCGAGTACTCCGCGACCGGCCCGCCGAGCTGATCCGCGCCTGTGCGCTCACCCCGCACAGCCGGCACGAACTCGCGGCCGCACACGAACCGGTCGAGCCCGCCGATGATCTGGAGCTCGCCCGCCGCATCTGGTGCCGCCTCGCCCAGGGCCGATCCGGCACGCTCCGCAACACCGGGTGGCGGTACTACATCGACCCCGCAGGCTCCGCCACATCCATGCCCGGCTACATGGCCGCCTACGTCGACCGGCTCGCCGCCGCCGCGGAACGCCTGCGCCGCGTCTCCCTGGAGTCGATGCCCGCCCTCGACCTCATCGCCAAGTACGGGCAGAAGGAGGACGTCCTGCTGTACATCGACCCGCCGTACCTCGGCACGACCCGACCGTGGTCGAACTACCGCATCGAGATGAAGGACGAGGCGTCGCACCGCGCGCTCGCGGCCGCGCTCGCCGACTGCAAGGCCGCAGTCGTCCTCTCCGGGTACGCGTCGCATCTGTACGACGAGCTGTACGACGGCTGGCACCGGGCCGACGAGCAGACCATGACCGGCAACGCGGCCGCAACGAAGGGCCGGACCGAGGTCCTGTGGTCCAACCGCGTACTCGCCGGCCGACTCAGCCTCTTCGGCGACGACGCCGCGTGATCAGCAGTACGCCCGCCCGGGTCGTAGCCGGGCGGGCGACCACCCACCGTACCCACCACCAGGAGAACCCCGTGACGTACTACTGCGACGACTGCGACGCCGAGTTCGAGGCGCCCACGGACACGGCCACTGTCCGGTGTCCCGGCTGCGGCGAGATGGCCGACAAGGTCACCACCCCCGCCGACGAACTCCGCGCCGCAGATGCCCGGCTGCGTGCTCTTGCCACCGCCGC
Source organism: Streptomyces sp. NPDC102437 (assembly GCF_044765565.1). Classification (NCBI taxonomy): domain Bacteria; kingdom Bacillati; phylum Actinomycetota; class Actinomycetes; order Kitasatosporales; family Streptomycetaceae; genus Streptomyces; species Streptomyces sp. NPDC102437. The sequence goes on from NZ_JBIWKI010000013.1 coordinate 130,539, forward strand.
CAGCACCGACACCGACGGCACCCCCACCACCCAGTGGAGCACCGCACCCTGCTGGCCCAACGACCCCGACGGCACCAGCCGCCTCTACGGCGACTACCTCACCCGCGACGACGGCCGCCGCATCGCCTGGCCGCCCCTCCTGCACGGCGGCAGCCAGCAACGACCGACCCGCATGCAGACCCAGCACGCCGACTACATCGCCCTGATGGGCCCCGGGCTCGGCCTCGCCCTAGCGGACTGGCTGAACGCCGCCGCGAAGTTCTACAACGCGTCCGTGACGGCAGCCGCCAACGTTTGGCCGGAGACGCGCGACATCGCCGAGCGTGACGCCTGGGTGGCCAAGCACGCCGACGGGCACGCCCTCGCGGTGGCCCGGCAGATCCTCGGCGCCGGGCAGGGACCGAAGGGACTCACCGCCGGGCACGTCTGCGACAACTGCGACGGCATCGATCCCAGCACCTGCCTGACGAACCCGGAACGGACCGCCCCCGCCGGGACCGAGGAGCCGGGCCGATGAGCGACCTTGTGGTCCGCGCCTTCCGTGGGCGCCGCGCCTACCACCTGAGGCAGAGCGACTACTCGAAGACCCTCCAGGACGAGCCTGAGATGGCGCCAGTCCGCGACCGCGCAGAATCCCTGCGCAGAGAACTGGCTGAGCGGTCGCACCGGTCCCGACTCGGCTGGACACACATCACCATCACGCCAGCTACCACGGAGGAGCCAACCCGATGAGCGACCAACCCACCTCCCGCACAACCAAATTCAACGAGGCAGAGGCTCGACGTGGCCTGATTGGTCTCGTACAGAAGATCGCGAACGAGCGCTTCCCTGATCCCGTGATCAAGAAGGGAACGGTCGCGATGTTCAGCGGCCTCCTGGCCCTGTACGGAGACGCGGTCCAGAAGACGGCCACGGAAGCGCAGGCGGGCCAGGCCGAAGCGCGTATCGCTGAGCTGGAACAGAAGCTCGCCGGCGCCGAACTCCACGCTGCCCGGTTCCATGCCGCATGGCACAGCGCCCGCCTACGCGCCCAGCGCGAAGCCAGCCACTCCCGCGTATCCCGCATCAGCCGCGACGGATGGAGACGCCGCGCCAAGCGGACCGAGACCGCCATCGACCGCGTGCGGGCCCTCCATCAGCCCACCCAGGGCCTCGGGTTCGGCTGCGACGAAGACCCACGCTCCTACGGCGACATCGCCCAGGCATGCACCTCGTGCGGCAAAGCAGACGAATACGGCGTCCGCTGGCCCTGCCCGACCATCCGCGCCCTCGACGAGCAGCCCACCACCTGACCCACGGAGGACCCCATGTACCTGCCGGAAACCCCGTTCAACGCCGACGACGCCTCGTCGTACTACACCCTGGAGATCGACGAGACAGGCCCCGTCGTCTACTCCGAGTGCTGTCTCGACCGCATCGGCCTCAGTACCGCCCGAGTCCTGCACGAAGCCCTCGGACGCTGGATCGCCGACCAGCCCGCCCCTGAGACGGATGATCAACCCCGCGCCTGACCCGCCCGGCCCGGTCGCGCACAGCCGTGCGGCCGGGCCGCAGCCCTGACCCATGAAAGAGCCCGCTGATGCACGACACACCAACCGCTCGCCCCGTGACCGTCCACGAGCTGCGCGACGCGCTCTCCCGCTCCCACCAGGGATGGGCCCTCGACCTCTCTCCGGAGATGGCTGAACACATGGCCACCAACCTGCTGGCCGACTTCCACGTCCACCACCGCCCGGACGCCACCACGAAGGCCGCCGCGGCCATCGACCTCGCCGCCGTACCGCTGATCCTCCCGCCCCCGCCCCCGCCCGGGCCGCGCCTCGAATACGTCTCCAGCCCAGCCCCCGACGGGTGCGTGATGACGACGTACTCCATCGACCGTACCCCGATCACCGACCCTCGCGAACGCACGCTCTGCCGCGGGCTGCTCGTCCACGCCCTGACCCTCCTCGACACCCAGGAGGCATGACCAATGACCACCCCGGCCACCCCGGCCGCCGAGGAGCAGCTCCCGCCGTACAGCGGTGAGGACGTCACCTGTGGGAAGTGCGCCAATGTCGGCGCCTACACCAGCCACCGCGCCGCCGGTGAGTTCAGCGGCAACGAGGCCCCGAGGTGGGGACGGTCCCGCAAGGGGGAGCGCCTCGAACGGTCCTGCTCCCGGTGCAGCTTCATCTGGGACGAGGCCCTCGTCCGGCCCGTCGACAAGCTCGACGAACAGCTCGCCGCCTGGCTCCGCGAACAGATCGCCAACGCGCTGCGGACCACGCCGACCAGCGGCCACGTCCACACGCCCGGCGAGGAGCGGTACGACCACCACCCGAAGAACGAAGCGGAACGCGGCCACACATACACGTACACCTGCGCCCTATGCACCCGCGACGTCGACGCCCTCACCGCCGCGGTGGTCGACGTCATCAGCCTGGCCGTCATTAACCTGCCGGCCACTGACCCGACCGGAGCCACATCATGAACGAGAACCCCAACCAGCACCGCCCGGACCCGTCCACGGACAGTCCGCTCGCCCGGGGCGGAATCGTCCGGACAGCCCCGGCCATCGGAGAGACGATCGGCTGTGGGCCCCTCCCGACTAGGGCGGACTCTGCCCGGACAGGGCTGGACATGGACGGTCCGGATGGTGTCCTCATTGAGCCGCGCGCCCTCGCGGTGGCCAGGCAGATCCTCAGCACCGAGACTGAGCCCTTCCTCCCCGCGGACACCGTCCTCGACCAAGGGGATACGGCCGGGGACACGCCCCCGGCCAACGGGAGACACGCGCGGACACCTGCCACCGCCGGGGAGCCCTGGTGCAGCCTGACCAGTGGGGACACCGCCCGCCCCCACGCCGAGGACACCGGGGACACGACCGGGGACAACCGTGGGGACGGTGTTCGCTTCGCCTACACCGCCCGCGTCCGCCGCGGTCAGGTCCGCCACGCCATCACGGAGGCCTTCGAGCTCCTGGACCGCGAGCTCAACTCCCGCCCCGGCACGGAGAAGGGGCAAAGCCACGATGCGTGACCACGGGCCTAAAGGACGGCTGGTGTGGGTCTTCTGGGCCGCTGGGCGGCGGGGAAGACTGGCCGGGACATGCCAGTGGATAGGGAGAGGGCGGTGTCTGTGGCCAACAACATCGACTCGGCGCTCAAGCGGGCCCGACTCGCGCTGAACATGACACTGGAGGAGGCATCCGATGCCCTGAACGCGATCACCGGCGGAGCGACGGACGCGAGCCTGATGAGCGCGTGGGAGTCCGGGCGGCGCCGCACAGGCAAACGGAACCGGGCCGGCCTGTGCCAGATGTACCGAGAGCGCCCCGAGGCGCTGTTTGCCCACCAGGACGGCGCGGCCACCAGCGTGCTGGAGACCTCGGGCACCGCCGTGGTGGTCAAGGTGCTCACCCGCTGGACTGACTTGGTCGAGGCGATGGTCGATGTCGTCGACGGGGCGCGCGAACAACTGGTCGTCACCGGCAGCCGCTCGCGGGAAAAGGCGTACTTAGCGGCGATCGAGACGGCCGTGGCCCAGCGCCCGGACATGGTCCACTATCGCGTGCTGTACGGCCCGCCGCGGCACCGCGCGCTCGCCGAACATCTGCTGCGACTGCTGGAGTTGCGTGACCCGTCCACACGCCGCAACGGCGTCAAGACGCTGCACATGGGGATGGTGGAGTCGGACCAGGCGCTGGAGCGGTTCTTCGTCGCCTCGGAGACCGCCGCGGTGGTGCCGCTGCCGTCCTTCCACGGCACGGAAGGGTTCGACTGCGGCGTCTTAGTCGGTCGCGAGGCAGCGGTGGGCCTGGTCCACCATGGGCGGGAGGCATGCGCGTCCGCGCGGCCGGTGGAGACGATCGAGGCCGTCCGCGCGCTGCCCGTACGGCACAACTGACGTGGGGGAGAACATGAGCGAGGACCTGCAACAGCCTGCACAGGCCCGAATGGCGTCCGTCGTCGGCCTGGCCCAGGAGCTGATCCGCCGTCCCAGCCGGGCAGGGATCGACGACTATGGGCCGGTCCTGGGCGTGCTGGAGGACTGGCTCACTACCCGCAGCCTCCCGCACAGGCGCCTGCACGATGGCGCGGGTGCTCTCGTCGGGCTGCTGGTAGAGATCCCTGGAGGGCGGCCGGGCTCCTGGTGGGCGCTGGACGCTTGCGTGGACACCGCCCCGTACGGGGACGAGACGGCTTGGTCGTTCCCGCCGGCCTCCGGTGAGATCGTGGATGGCTGGCTGTTGGGCCGGGGTTCGGCGGACTCCAAGCTCGCCGCGACGATGTTCTGCCATATCGCCGCCGACCTCGCGCCACGCGCTGAGTCTCTGTGCGGCGGGCTCGCCGTGCTCCTGGACGTGGATGAGCACACCGGCGACTTCGGCGGCGCCCGCGCCTACCTCACCGATCCGTCCACGGCCCGCCCCGCAGGAGTGATGATCGGCTACCCCGGCATGGGTGAGGTCGTGGTAGGTGGCCGGGGCCTGTGGCGCGCCACCATCACGGTCCACGCCCCATCGGGGCACTCCGGTTCGAGTAGGACCGTGGTCGGCGCCGTCACCCGCGCCGCCCACCTCGTACGGCTCCTGGACACGGCCAAACTGCCCAGCACCGCCGGTACTTTGGGGTTCCCGCTGCCGCCGAAACTGTCGGTCACTGCCTTCCATGGCGGTCAGGGTTTCTCGGTCACCCCTGACCGGGTCGACATCAACGTGGACGTGCGCACGACTCCCGGCTTCGACGCCCATGACGCCGAGACGCTCGTACGCAAAGCGGTCGCCGAGCTTGACGCGGAGCTGCCCGCCCCGAAGCCCACCGAGGTAGCCCCGGTGGCCGCCTGGCCGCCGTTCCGCCTGGCCGAGGACGAGCAGCCCGCCGCCGCCCTGCTGCGGGCCGCCGCCGGGGCAGGGCTCACGGTCCGGCCGAAGACGGCTGGGCCGTCGAACATCGGCAACCTGCTTGCCGGGGAAGGGATCCCGGCCACTGCCGGGTTCGGGGTGCCGTACGAGGGGCTGCACGGCATCAACGAACGCGCCCACCTCGCCGAGCTCCCCGCGGTGTACGCCGTCTACCAGCGCGCCGTGCTCGGCCTCCTTGAAGGCTGACGTCCAAAGCACGTCCCAGGAACGTCCCAGATCCACTCCCAGCAAGTCCCCAACTCCGTCTCTGGGAACAGATCTTCGAACGCGGTGACATAGAGGAGCACCAAGGAACACCAACCGAAGGATTCTCCGAGACAAGGGAGCCGGTCATGGCCGAGCAGACCGTCATCAACACGAAGCCCGCCATCAAGGACGCACCCGCCGCGGCGCCGAGCACCGACGGCTTCGCGCCGCAGGTCAGCACCCACCCGGTGGCGACCCTCACCCTGGGCCGCCAGGTGTTCAACGACTCGGACAAGTCCAACTACTTCGAGGGCTGACAACCGAGCACCCCGGGGGCTGGCCGTCGAACGGCCGGCCCCCGGGCGCGTCACAGGGGAGGCGAGCAAATGGAACGGGAGTGGATGACCGGCGGCACCGCCGCCGTGAACGGAACGGAAGTCGAAGGGCTCGGCGATGTCCACCGGTCCCCGGCCGCGCGGGTGCGTGCGGTCACCGAGGGTCCGGCAGCACTCGCGGTCGTGGGCGACTGCCCCGCCACGAAGCAGGAGCTGCACGCCGCGCTGGCGGACGTGCGGGCGTGCCGGTGGGCCGAGCTGACCCGATGGCCGGGCTCCTACTGGGTAGCCGCGGCCAGCGGTCAGCAGCGGTTCGTGTGCGGCGACCTGGCCGGCATCCGGGCCCTGTACTACACGCTGCGCGGCGACGGGACGGCGTGGGCGACCGAACCAGGTCTTCTTCAGCGCCCACTCGTGCCGGACCTGCCATGGCTGGCTGCCCGGCTCGTCGCGGGCGAGCACCACTGGCCCCACCACAGCCCGTACGAACAGATCCGTATGGTGCCGGGCGGGTTCGGGCTGCTGCTCGCGCCGGGGGCACCGTCGCAGCTCATCGACATCACCGGCGTGGAGCCGGTCGACGAACTCCGCGAGGGCGCCGACCGGTTCGGACGCGCGCTCACCGACGCCGTCCAGCACCGGGTTCGCGCCGCCGGCGGTGTGGTGGGGGCGGACCTGTCCGGCGGGCTGGACTCCTCGGCGGCCGTCGTCCTCGCCGCCGACACCGGGCGAGTGCATGCCGTCACGTACACCGACGGCTACACCAGCGGCGAGGACATGGCATTCGCCACCCGCATCGCCGAGCACACCGGCATCGTGCACACGGTGACCACCGGCGCCGACGAGCAACTGCCGTTCGGTTTCCCCGCCGGGCAGCCGACCGGGCTGGAACCGGTGCTGGAGGCAGCGGTGTTCGCCATGGACGCCTCGTATCTGCACCCGGTGCGCGGGCTGCCGCTGCACCTCACAGGGCACGGCGGGGACATCGTGCTGGACGCCTCCAGCTCCTGCTGGGTGCAACTCCTCCAAGACGGCCGGCGGCGCGAGGCCCACCGCCAGGTCGTGGCGTTCGCCCGGCTACGCAACACCGCCCCCGGCCCGTACTGGAAGGCCCTCAAACAGGCCGCCAACCTCGGACGGAGCGGAACCCTGGAGCGTGCCGCCGAGGCCCTGGAGCGCGGGCCCGTCACGCTGGACCTCGGCGTGACCGGCTGGTCATGGTGCCGTCTCGGAGCCGGGGCGTCCTGGCTCACAGAGGAAGGCCGACACCAGGCCGCTGCACTACTGCGGCAGGCCGCCCGCGACCAGCAGCCGGAGCGGGCCGACGAGTTCGACCAGTGGACCGCCCTACGCTCGGCAGGCGCCTGCGCCCGCGGCTGGACCCCGTACGCCGAGACGCTCGGCGTGACCCCGGTCCACCCGTATCTGGACAACGAGGTTGTACGGGCCGCGTTCGCCGTCCCGGCCCTCGCCCGGCGCGGACTGGTGACGTACAAGCCGCTGCTGCAGGCCGCCCTGCCGCAGCTCCCCGGCTGGCTGACGTCCCGCCGCTCGAAAGGCTCGTTCGCCGCCCAGCGCATCGCCGGACTCGCCCGCCACCGTCACCAGCTGGACGAGCTGGTGACCTCCAGCCCCCTCGCGGCCAGCGGGCTCATCACCCCTGCGGCCGTCCGTGCTGCGCTCGCGCAGGCGGCCCGAGGGCAGAGCGCCACGGTGATCGCCGACCTGCACCAGCTGATCGTGACGTGCTGGTGGCTCACCGGCCAGACGACCGGGAGGGAGGTGACGGCATGCTGACCCCGGCCCGTCACATCCACCACGCCACCAGCCCGTACGGCACGGCCGTGCTCGACGTCCGTCAAGGGTCGTGGCTGATGCTCGATCCGGACGCGTCGACGATCTGGCGCGCCGTCACCGTCCGCGGCGGCACCGCCGGGCTCGCCGACGAGATCGCTGTCCCCACCGGCCAGGACCCGCGGGACGTCGGAGAGCAGATCGCCGCGTTCGTCAGCGAGCTGGTGACCAGTGGTGTCCTCGTCGACACCGACCGGCCCCGGCCCGCGCGGCGAGGGTGGTGGCGTCGATGACGGTCATGGTCCCCTCCGCCCGGCCCACCGCCCCGATGCGTGACCGCCTGGTGGCCACCCTTGCGCTCGCCCTGTCCCTGGCAATCAGCCGGTTGCCGCTGCGCCGGCAGATCGCCGCCGTGCGGCAGCTGGGCCGTCTACCAAACGCGCGCCTCGCCCGCCTTGAAGCTCTCTACACCGCCGTGCTGGCCGTGATCCCGGTGTGGTGGCCGGGCCGCGTCGCCTGCATGGAGATCAGCCTCGCCACCGTCATCGCGACTGCCCTCACCGGCCGCCAAGCCCGCTGGGTGCTCGGCGCCCGTTTCCTCCCCGACGGCGCGCACGCCTGGGCCGAAGTCCCCGAGGGGGCGGTCGGCCGGGACATCGGCGACGCCATTGACCGGCCCTGGATGCCGGTCCTCGCCGTTCCGTAAACGCCTCTGGACCGCCGTGGTCTGGGGCTGGCCCGAGCCTCCCCGCCCCGGACCACGGCCTCACTCGAACGAGTGAATGCGGGGGTGTGAGGCTGACGCCTGGGTGGTGCGACCAGGGGCGATACGGGACGCGCGGAACAATCCCGTTGCCCAGCCGCCTCGCTCAGATCCCTGATGGGTCCGTGAGTTCTTCCTTATCCTCGCCGCCCATCGCCGCCGCGGGCCAGCCGCCCGTGATGCATCTGGCCTCCGACCGGCACTTGGAGACGAGCGTCCACCTGTCCACGGCCGCGATAGCGCGCCGTCTGCCCCGCACCCTTACCGAGGCGGCACGGCTCGGCTGGCGCACCGACCGCCGCGCCGTCCTGACTCTGCTTGCCTGCCAGCTCGGCGCAGCCGCACTCACTGCAACCGCGCTCGCGGCCACCACCCGCGTGCTGGCCACCGTCTTCGCCGGCAGCGACATCGCCGCCGGGCTCCGCAAGCACCTGACCGCCGTGGTGGTCCTCGCCCTCGCCGCCTCCGGCCGCTACCTGCTCGACGCCGCCGCCCGCGCCGCTGCGGCCCGGCTCGCCCCGAAGGCCGTACGCGAAGCCGACCTTCAAGTCATCACCGCGGCAACCGATGCTGAGCTGGTGGCATACGAGGACCCGGAATTCGAGGACGCCCACGCCGCCGCCTCCGACGGCGCGGAGAAGACCGGGGACCTCATCCTCGACGCCCAGCTTCTCACGTCCGCCGCCGCTCAACTGGCTGCTGCCGCGACGGTCGTCACCATCCTGCACCCGGTCATGCTCCCCCTGCTGGTCCTCTCCGTCATCCCGTGCGCGTGGGGCGCCGTACGCGGCGCACGGATCGAACACGCCACCCACCACCGCAACCTCGCGGACTCCCGGCTCCGGAACGTATTCCGCTCCTACACCACCGAGCGGAACACCGCCGACGAAGTCCGCGCGGGCACCATGGCCGGCTTCCTCATCCGGCAGTACCGCATCGTCTCCGGCCGCCTGGAGGCCGAACAGCTCAAGGCCACCCGGCACGCTCTGGTCGTCCAGGGCATCGGTGACGCACTCACTGCCGCCGGTACCGCCGCGACCTGGGGAGTGCTCGTGCTCCTGGTGACAACTGGGCGGATGGACCTCGCGGTCGCGGGAACTGCGGCCCTGGCGGTACGGACCTCCAGCACGGCACTGACCACCACGGTCCGGGCCGGTGCCCGCCTGTTCCGCACCTCGCTGTCCCTGGACGACTGGGCCCGGTTCCTGGCTGTGGCCAAGCCATGGACGGCCCGGCGAGGTTCAGCCCAAGTCGCAGAAGACGGGCCGCAGGTGATCGCCGCCCAAGGTGTTTCCTTCACGTACCCCGGCGCAGACGCCCCCGCGCTCGACGGCATCGACCTCGACCTCAAGCGCGGTGAAGTCATCGCCCTCGTCGGCGAGAACGGCGCCGGCAAGAGCACCCTCGCCCGGATCCTCACCGGCCTGTTCCTACCCACCACAGGCTCGGTGCGGTGGGACGGGATCGACCTCGCGGACGCCGACCCGGCCAACGTACTGTCCAAGATCGCACTCGTACCGCAGGACTACACCCGCTGGCCACTAGCAGCCCGCGAGAACATCACCCTCGGCCAACCCAGCCCCGACGGCGACACGGCGGTACACACCGCCGCGGAGGCGGCCGGCGCCGACACCGTCATCGCCGCCCTCCCGCACGGACTGGACACCTCACTCGCCCGCTCATGGTGGGGAGGACACGACCTGTCCGGCGGACAGTGGCAGCGCATCGCGGTCGCACGAGCCTTCCACCGCAACGCCCCGGTCCTCGTAATGGACGAGCCGACCGCCGCGCTCGACGCCCGCGCCGAGCACCGGATTTACACCCGCCTCAAGGCCCTCGCCGCTGGGCGGGCGACCCTGTTCATCACCCACCGCCTCGCCAACACCCGCCTCGCCGACCGCATCATCGTCCTCGACCAGGGCCGTATCGCCGAGGCCGGCACGTACGACGAGCTGATCGCCCAAGCCGGAGGCTTCTTCGAGATGCTGAAGCTCCAGGAGGACCGGGCCTGATCCGCTCCACTCGCCCGCGAGCGCGGCGTCCAGGGAGAGCAGGACGGCGCGGCGCAGATACGACGAAGCTGACCGACCAGCGATCCCCTGGCCGGTCAGCTTCGCAGGCGTAGCGAGCGAGGGTGCGCCGTATTACTGCGAGTCCGTGGTCCGGTCAACCTTAGTCACGCGCACGGACCGGATGTCCTTGATCTTCCCGTTGCGGATCTCCGCATCCAACGGGGCCGTGTTCCCCGTGGAAACCTTGCCTTGCCCCAGCTTGTCCGCGGTGATGCCTGTCTGGCCGAGGTGATCCCCGTCCTTGTCGAGAAACTCCAGCTCAGCGTAGTAACTGGCAGCCCCGCGCCCCTGGTTCGTCACCTCGTAGTGGACGACGTACGCGCCCGGACCCCACGTCTGGTGGTCCTCGAAACCGGACTTCGTGACCTTGACGTCCTTCCTCGCCGCATCTGCTGCCGGCGCCTCGGCCGCACCGTCCGCGGGCTTCTCGGCAGGCTTCTCAGCCGCCCGAGAGGCCGACGCCCCAGTGTCGCTGTTCTTCGCGTCCTCGCCGCCGGAGCACCCGGTCAGAGCGATGGCACTGGTAACGACTACGGCCAAGACATGCCGGAGCTGTAAGCACTTCATGATGATCCTCGCGTACTGGTGTGCATGGCGTGAATCCCGCACAGTACTGGCACTCATGAGCCGACGGGCAGGAACTAGAAGATTCCATTCCGCAGCACACAGGGACGCGAGCCCGAGACAGATCCCACGGGCCACGCCCCCGGGCCGGCCGCGATGAGGATGCTCCTCGGCGGCGGGATCCTGCTCCCCATGCCCGCCAACCGGTTCATCCGCTGACCTCGCCGTACGCCCCCGTACGCATGGTGGGTGGGCGCGGCATAACCACGACGGCCGGACCACGCTGGTGAGAACGAGCGAGGTGCACCCATGGGGAATTCGGGGGTAACCGATAGTGTCTGCGATATGGCGGCAGGACCCATGGATCTCGGCCCCACATCACGGGTCGTTGCAGACAACATCCGCAGACTTCGCGAGGCGCGGGGGCTGAGCCTCCGCGCACTGTCGGCCGACCTCAAGCGGCGCGGCCACAGCCTTAGCGCCGACGCCCTGAACAAGATCGAGAATGGGCGGACCCACGAGGGTGGCGCCGAGCCTCCGAAGAATGTCCGTCGCATCGACGTCGATGACCTGATCGCGCTTGCCGCGGCCCTCGGCGTGAACCCCAATGCCCTGCTGCTCCCTCACCAGGGATCAGGCAACATCACTCTGACCGGCACAGGTCAGGTGGACGCGAAGATCGTGTGGGCATGGGCCGAGGGGAGCCGCCCGCTCGCCGTCCCCGAGGGCGACGACGGGACCGCAAACGTCGACTTCCAGCGCTACGCCCGCCCGCTCGGCGTTCGGAACTACTAGGGATAAGCAGTCCCTACAGTCGGTGGCCACGGGAGGCTCGCCGTTTCACATGCCGGTCTGGTCGGCGACGAATGTGCCGAGCCCGACCTCGGACCGCACAAGCCCCTCGGCCTTCAGCGCCGCGAGGACCTTCTGCGCCGTTGACGCAGCCACGTCCCACTCGGCAGCGATCTCCACCACCGACGGCACTCGACTCCCCGGCGCGTACGTGCCGTCAGCGATCCGCCCCGTGATCGTGGCGGCGATCTGCCGCCACACGGGTCGGCTCCGGTCCAGCTCTGTACTCATACCAGTGGACGCTAGGTATCTGCGGTACACCGCGCGACCGCAGTAAGGTGCGGTACACCGCGGTAGACCCCGCTACCGGGCATAAGTAACCCCCGCAGCCGGTGGCACGGCCCGGGGGACGGACGAGCGTTCGGAGGAGCTCGCCATGAGGAAGACTACCGACCCCGTACACACGCACACAGGCCCCGGACTCGGCTGGTGCCACTGGCACAAAGGCCCATCCGGCACCGCCGTCCTGGTCGACGTCATCGAGCAGGGCTCAGGCCCAGGCCGTCAGCTGTACGCGTGCGCCCCATGCCGCGAACAGCGCCGCCTCACCCCGTACTGCGAATAGCCGTGAGCCCGCCCGCGCCGGCCCGGGAAGGGCTCGCGCCGGCGTGCCGGATCGGCGAGCACGGGGAGTGCCCGGGGCCGAGCGTCATCCGCCGGCCAGGGGCCCCAGAGTGGGAAAAGCCGATCGAGGTACATCGCTGCGCCTGCCCCTGCCACCACCCCACCTATCGACCGGGCGGGTCCGCTGGCGCGTCGCTGGCAACCTGACGCGGTCCCCGGCGTGGTGCCGGGCACTTCCCGGAGGCAGCCGGTGCGAGATCGGGTTGCGTACCCCGGCAGGGAGATCATTCCCCCGGGGGTTGCTTCACGTCCGACCCTGGAGCGCTACGGCCGGGCGGTCTTACTCACCGCTCGGCCTTTCCGTTTCCGCAGCGGGCTTCGTCCTGGGCTTGGTGCGCCAGGCGCCCGCATGGCCGCGCTCGATGCTCTGCACCGTGCCGAGTGAGACTTTGATCATTCCGGCGATCTTCCTGTACGGGGTCGGGGGCTCCTGCGCACGCAGGGCGAGGACCACGTCGCGTCGCTCCTCACGCCACTTTGGCGCGTTTTTGTCGACGTAAGTCAGGACCTCGCTGATAGCCGCCGCGCGGGCGACTGGATCTTCAATCTCCAGCACCTGCTTCAGCGCCTCGATCACCTTCTGTGTCTCCTCGGCCAACTCGTCGGCCATGCCCGTCCCTTCAATGGCGCGGGCTGCTTGCCCCGAGTGTATGGCATGCCATACATTTCTCGGTAGAGGCAGCCAGACGCCTCGTCACGGGCAGTCCCGGCCCACGTGGTTGGACATGGAGGCCAGGACTGCCCCGTACGTACAAGTCGGCCCCCGGTCGGGGCCTAGTAAACGCCGACCGGGGGCCACGTCAGATGGAGCTGACGCAGTGACCAACTGTACTGATCAGACACAGGACGGCGCCCCCGGCGGCACCGATTCCGTCGACAACGCCATGGTGGGCCAGGTCCTGCGGGTCCTGGTCGCGATGGCGGACCACTTCACCGAGAACCGGCCCGGCGCCCTGCTGACCTCGGACGCGCTCCAGGTGTGCACCGCGGCGGAGGTCTACAACGCCACCGGCCGGAGCGTCCTCGGATCCGGCGCCGTCCTGCTGAGCGCCGTCACGGATGCCCTCCCGGAGGCCGCACCGGCCTCCACCCGCGGCCAGTACGCCGCCGTCCTCCGCGAGGAGGCCGCCGCGTACGACGGCGCGGAGGAGCGTGTGGCGAAGCTGCACCGCGAGTGCCGCGAGGACTACCAGGGGGCCGCGTCCGCGCGGGAGCGGGCACGGGACCAGCGGGCGCAGGACTCGGCCCGGGAGAACGCCGACGAGGAGCTGCCGGCGGGGGGTGATCGGTGACCGCCCAGAGCACTCAGCAGCAGAGCCCGCCGCGGGACCAGGAGGTCCGGGTGGCGGAGCTCCAGCGCCAGGCGTCGAAGGACTACGCCTCCGGCCAGGAGGTCCGTGAGGGCCTGGACCGCGCGTACGTCCGCCGCCTCGAGATGTGGGGGCGGGTGTGAGCCGGGCCGGGGACTTCTTCCGGTCCCTCGTGCCGGGCGATGACGTGGCCCTCGCCGCGCAGCTCCGGCAGAGCGCGCAGGAGCGGGAGCGGGAGAAGGAAGCAAAGAAGAAGGCGAAGAGGGAGGAGGGCAGCCGGAGGAGGGCCCGCGCTCATAAGCGCAACCTGCCCCGCCTCGGCTGACCCCGCGCCACCAGGAGCCGGACCCGCACCCCTGCGGGTCCGGCCCTGCTGTGGCACTGAGCGAGAGATGAGAAGAACCTCGGTGAGTACCGACAACCAGCCCGAAATGCAGATCCCCGGCGTCCGCTACGTCAAGCGGAAGATCTACGACGTCGAGGCGACGACGCTGGACGGGGAAACCACCTACCGCGAAGTGGCGCGGACCGTCCGCGTCCCGGCGCCGCCGCGGGACTGGGACATGGTCCTGGCCCGCAGCCTGATCTGCGGCGCCATCCTCGTGACCGCCCTGTCCGTCGGCTGGTCGACCAACAGCATCGGAGGCCTCCTCGCCCGCTCCTCCTCGGAACTCGCCGCGTACTCCGTGGCGATCATCTTCGACGTGGTCTGGCTCTCCGGTCAGATCCGGGAGTGGCTCGACCGCCGTGACCCCGAGCGCGCGAAGATCCCCCGGCGCGCTGGGTACGTCGCGCTCGCTATCACCATGGCCGCGCTCGTCGCTCACGGGTACGTGGAGCGCGAGCTCGTCTCCGGCATCGTCGGCGCCACCGTCTCCGCCCTGGCCAAGGGCATGTGGATGCTGGTCCTCGGCTATTACGCCGTGCCGCTGGACCCGGGCATGGCCCACCACCTTCTGACCCGCCGCCGGCGGATCGCGGTCAAGCTCGCGCTCGGCGCGGAGCGGCGGCAGCTCGCCGCCCTGGAGACCACCGAGCGGCTGCTCTACGGCTACCAGGGCGGGGACGCCCAGGTGACCCGACACGAGACAGCGCTCGCCCCGGTGTCCCCGGTTGTCCTCGGTGCCTCCCCGGCACCCGCTGCTGTGTCCCTCCCGTACGTTCCGCACACCCCGGCACCCGTGCCCGCCGCACCCACCGTGTCCCCGGTGTCCCCGCAGGTCGCGCCTGTCCCCGCAGCCCCGGCCGCGCCGGTGTCCGCGCCCATGGGGAACGCGTCCCCGCAGGTCCCGACCGTCCTCACCTCGCCTGTCCACCCGGACACCGCCCGCGAGCACGTTCTGTCCGCCCTCGGCCTGCCGCTCGACACCCCGGGCGCACCTGCCCCGGCCCCGGCCGCGCCGGAGGAGGAGGCAGGGCAGGCCGCCCGGCCCCACCTGAGGGCGGTGGACGGGAAGCAGACGAAGACCGACTTCATCCGGGGCGCGATCAAGGAAGACCCGGCCATCACGTTGGACGACCTCACAGACCAGGTCCGGGACGTCTACGGCGACAAGAAAGACCTGCGTAAGGACGTGTACCGCCTCCGCCTCCGTATCAAGAAGGCGGAGGCGTCATGACAGCCCTTCTCGTTCTGGCCGCGATCGCCGCCTGGCTCTACCACCGGCACAACCGGCGCACCCAGCCCGGCCCCGGAGCGTCCGCCGCCGCCCGCGCCCGCCATCTCCGCACACCAGCTGTACGTCTCGCCGACGCCCTCAGCATCCCGACCCAACGCGGCCAGGAAGCCGACAGGTACGAGGCAGCAGTAAAGGGTGAGAAGCGCACCGCAGCCCAGATCGACCCGCTGCGTCGCGAGGGGTGGACGATTCTCCACGACCTGGCCCTCCCGACCGGGAAGGCCAACGTGGACCACCTCGCCATCAGCCCGACAGGCGTCGTGATCATGCCGGACACGAAACGCTGGTCCGCCCGCTACCGGATCCGGACCAGCGGCGGCCGACTGTTCCACGGCACCCTCGACGTCACCCACCGCCTGAACGGGCTCCGCCACGAAGCCCGCACGATCTCGCGTGTGCTCGGCGTCCCCGTGATCCCGCTCATCGTCATGGACGGCGCCCCCATCGAGGGCGGCGAACTCACCTATGACGGCATCCGGATCGTCCGCTCCGAACGTGCCGCGGATGTGCTCCGGACCGTCGGGCGCACCCGCACCAGCCACGACGCCCGGGACCTCGCGGCGCGCGCCACCCGCCTCTTCCCCCCGCACACGAGGAAGCACCGATGACGACCACGTACTACGTGCCCCGCTACCGGCCCGCCGATCCGCGCGCGCCCCGCCCCGCATACCGATACACGGGCGGCGACATCCGGAAGATGCTCGGCGTCGAGCTGCCCGCCGGCTACTCCTGGGAGCCCCGCCCTGCCCTGACCCTCGTCTGCGGCAGTGACCCCACCGTGCCCGGCCCGGACGAGCGCAGCGCCCGAGACATCCTGCTCCGCGCCCTCTCCCGGCAGGGTGCGGCACCGGGCGACATCGAGGACACGGTGGGTGCCGTGATCCGCTTCCCGCTGGTCGCTGCACCAGCCGTACGGCTGGCCGGGGGTTTCCCCGCATGAGCAACGGCCTCCGCGACGTTGACGAATTCCTGGCCGACGTAGACGCACTCCTCGCCACCCCGCCCACGCCGGCCGCGTCTCCGGCCCCGGACACCCGGCCCGAGCCCGAAGCCCCGGCCGCCTCGACCGGTGACGAGACCTGGGAGGCGATCACCGCCGGCCGCCGGACGCAGCCCGCCGGGTCCGTCGGAACCGCACCAGCCCCCGGCCGTGCCGTCCCCGTCACCGGGCGCTCAGGGCGCCTCCCGGACTGGCGGTCCGGTCAGACCATCGACCTGTCCAAGCCCGCCGAGCCCGAGCCCACCGAGCCCGAGCCCACCGAGCCCACCGAGCCCGAGCCTGGAGAAGAGAGCGAGCAGCCGGCCGCCCCCACCAGCGACGACACCCCGGCACCAGGTCATGTTGCGGAGGAAGACGCCCCCGCACCAGCACCCAGCCGCACACGGCTCATCGCGACGACCGTGCAGGAGTGGCGCCCGCCCGACATGCCCCGCGGGAAGGGATGGATGCGCCCCGTGGCGTACATCGCGAGCGGCATCCTCTGCGCCGGACTGACCGGCTGCACCCGAGGGGTCTACGACACCCTGACTCAGATCTCGGTCAACCCCGATCACGTCGCCGGTATCAGCCTCAGCGCCGCAATGGCCATCCTCATGGTCGACCGGTCGAAGAAGACGTTCATCATCCTCGGCGCCGCCCTGGCCCTGGTCCTCGTCATCCAGTACGTCAGCCTCCCCGCCTTCGTCGGCGGCCTCGCCACGCTCCTCGTCTGGGGCCTGGACCAGCGGGCCCGCACGATGCGTCAGCCCATCGCCTGGACCGTCCGCACCGCATTCAGCACGGTCGCCCTCGCCACGATCGCCCTCGTATGGACGACCGTCGTCCACTTCCTCACCGGAGCAGCACAGTGACACCCGCGGCATACATCAACATCGGCACCCTGACCCTCATCGTCGCAATGATCGCTCTGCACGTGCGGACGTTCATCAAGGGCGGCAAGGACCCCAAAATCCTGCTGTCCGGCCTCGGCGGCGTGATCGTCGGCTCATCCCTCGCCATGTGCGTCGGCGGGGCGCTCAGCTCCATCGCCATGTACATCGCCGGAGGCGGCAACGGAATCAGCGGCATCGCGCCATGGGCCACCGGCACCGGAGACCGAGCTATCGCCGCCGGGTCTGCCAGCGGACTCTCCATGGAAGGCGGCATCATTGCCGCGGTCGTCGCCGTCCTCGGATGGGTCACCATCCGCGACGCCGACAAGACCAAACGCCTGCGCCTCATCGGCGGACTCTTCTGCGGTGTCTGCCTCACCTACACCGCCGGATACGGCGGCCTCGTCGATGACTCCCTCATCCCGTTCTACAACGGCCTCGGCGCCCAGCTCATCGCCGCCGTCGAAAGGCTGTTCTAACATGCCGGGCCTGATCCCGCGCGCCGCCGCCCGGGTCCACAGCGGCCTGGGCGCCGCAGCCCGCCGCCTCACCACCGGCCACAGCATCCTCATCGCGGCGGCAGAGGAGCGGCCGACCCCGCCGCGGCGCGCCCGTCAGCCCGCTGCAGCGCCCGAGGAATCCGCACCTGAGAAGACCACTGACGAACCGGCAGCCGCACCCGAGAAGACCGCCAAGGACCCGAAGACCGCACCCAAGAAGCCCGCCCCGAAGGAAGGCGAGGAGACCAAGCAGAAGCAAGCCGCCCCCGCCCCGCCGCCCCACACCAGATACCGGCCCGGCCCCCGCCGAGCACTCGCCGCAGCATGGCACTGGACCACCAGCGGAGAAGGACCCTGGGACTTCCTGCTCCGCGCTGGCCTCCTGGCCGTCGTCCTCGGCGCCGGGGCCTACTTCACGCGCCCGCTCTTCGCCGGCCTCCACCCGGCCGCCCTCTGTGCCATCGCCGCGGCCGTCGTCGTTTACGAGATCTCCCCGAGGCTGTCCGCCCTCCTCGCTATCGGCCTGGGCGCCGCTCTTATCCACCCGGTCTGGCTCTGCATCGCCTTGGTGATCCTTCTTGCTGTCGAGATCGCCCCGACCCTCGCCGCCCTCCTCACGCTCGGCCTGGCCGTCGCTCTCATCCACCCCGCGCTCATGTGGCCGGTGATGCTCGCCTGGGCAGCTGCCGCGTGGCAGGCCGGCGCCCCCGACGAGGAGCCCGCCGCCGCGGCCGTCGAGCCTCAGGCCGAGACTCCCCGGACTCACCTCGTGCGGTGGCTCGATGACCTCACACGTGGCACCTCCGGGATCCACCTCGACCAGCTGCACGCTGCCCTGCTCGCGCACCCCGACCTCACCAGCCTGACCCGGAGACAGATGCGGGCCTGGCTCAATCGGCATGAGATCACCGTCGATCGCACCCTCCGGGTGGGCAGCATCCCGGGCCGCTCAGGCATCTCCCGGACCACGGTCGAAGCCCTCCTCTCAGCCCCTTCCCAGGCCTCTTCCGGCGGATTCCCCTCCCCCGTGGAGAGTGGCGTGGAGAGTGCCCCGCTCCACGCCTCTGACCTGCAAGAATCTCCGAGCTCTCCAGGGGTGGAGAGTGGTGTGGAGAGCGGTGTGGAGCCCCAGCCGGCGCCCTCTTCCCGGGCCGTCGGCGCCGTCGCCTGATAATCGGAAACCGTCCCCGCCCCCAGCGTCCCGCTGTACACGTACTGGAGCAGAGATGACCACCCAGGAAGGCCCCCGCCATGCCGACGTACAGCTACCGCTGCCCGCAGTGCCACACCACCTCGCCCCGCGTGCGCACCCACGCCGAAGCCATAGACGAACAGGACTTCCACCGCGACGAGGCCCACGGCCGCCACCGGCCCGACGGGGACGGCATCACCTGCCACCGAACCGAGCGCTGGTCGGAAGCGGACACCCTGGAGCGGTGGTTGACCGTCATCATCGCGGCCGGTGCCTTACTCGTGATCGCTTACAAGGCGTTCTGACGCCCGGTCTACCGGCGGATCTACCGCCGGGCTACCCATCACCGAGAGGAACCTCATGGACAAGCAGATCGCCATTGGGACCGCCGCCCGCGAAGTACTCGCGCACGGAGGGCCTGACGCGCTCACTGACCCGCACATCGCCACAGAGGCCATGGGGCACGCCCTGGACCTCGGCGCCACGCATGAGGACATTGCCGCCGAGATCAACCGTCAGCGCGCGTGATGGCCCGCCACGACGACTGGTGCCGGATCTACGACAGCGCTCCCGTGACCGACATCGACACCACCACGGCCTACCTCAAGGAGACCAGCACCGACGGCGGGGCCACGTGGGAGTACCCGCGCGACTCCACCGGTGAGCACCTGCGGCTCGATATGACCGAGGCCCTGATCGCCGACCTCACCATCGGGCTCCGTGAGGGAGTCGTCGTCATCCAGAGCCCCCACCCCGCTGGCGGGCTGATCCGCTACACGCCCATTCGCTGACCCAGGGGTGGCCGACCGCGGCCAGGCATACGACCGCCCTGGATACCCCGGCGAAGCGCCCCTGGCGCACCGTGAGGGCCGCATCCGGAAGCGTTCCGGATGCGGCCCTCACAGCGTTTTGAAGCCCTGCGTTTTCGACGAGGTGGCCGGCGGCTGGCCACGGTGGTCAGGTTCAGCTCTTCTCCAGTGCAGAACCTGGCGCGGCCGGGGTGCGGGTGCCGGTGCTGGTCAGTCGGCGTAGTTCGCTGCGATGCCGTCGCGAATGCGGCTGACGTACTCACGCTTGTACGGCGAGGCGTCGGTTACGTCGGTGAGCAGGCCACGGCGTACTTCGGTGCCCGTCGGCAGCAAATACCGGATCAACGCGACGCCGCGGTACTTATGCCACGCTGAGGCGCGCGTGTAGAGGTCGAGCTGGTCCAGGAGCTCGGCCTCGCTCATGAACTCGTCCGGGGCATCGTCGTATTGCTCCAAGCGGGCGCGCTCCTCGGCGGTCAGCGGGAGCGGGGCCGGCATCGGCTGACGCTCGCGGTCCACGGCGTGCACCACGTTGTGGGCCGGCCGCTCCGCCTGGATGGCCTCCTTCTCGACCCGCAGCGCCTCGTCTCGCGAGTCGTACCAATCCACCGTTTGGCGGGCGACCTCAGGCCACCACGGCTTGAGACCGGCATGCTCCCGCCAGCGCTTGCCGAAGTCTTCGGCTACGCCGACGTACAGAAGCGTCCCGGTTTCTGCGAAACATCGGTATACGGCGGTCTGGTCCTTCGTGGGCATGGTCCTCCGTTCAGCCGGAGGACGCGCCTCCGGTGCGCTTCTGGGGCTTGACGGACCGCACGGTTGGCCGGCGCTTGCGCGGTACGTCGTACTCGCGGGCGATCTGTCGGACGGTCTCCTCGGTCCACGGCAAGTGCTTGGCCATAGCCGGGGCGGTCAGCTCTGGGTGCGCCTTCATGTCTGCGGCCACGGCGGCGCGCAGCTCCGTGCGGCACTTCTTCACTAGCGCCTCGGCGTCCTCCAAGGCGTGGAGGGCGTCGGCGAGTGCACTGCTGGGGGTGTACGACGTCATGCGCGCAGTGTCGCACAACCCGATTTGGCCAACAAGGCTGGGCTAACCCGACGTCCATGTAAACAGTGCGGCAGGCGCTAAGGCAAATTCGCTTGGCCAACTTGCATTGGCCAAGTCGAGTTGGGTAATGTCTGTGGTGTCAGCACGGGCGAAGGGGCCCGGACGCAAGACGGAGGGACGAGGACATGAGCAGCAAGACCACCGCCGCCACCGCCCGCATCATGGCCCGCCTGGTCGAGGCGGAGGACGTCCTCACCGCCGCCCGCCGTGAGGAGGCCCGCGCCGCCGGCATGGCCACCCGCGCCGCTGCCCGCGCCAAGGCCGCCCGCACCGTCGCCGCCATGGCCCGTCGCGAGCTCGCCAAGGTCGAGGCCGCCGCGCTCACCAACGGTGGCAAGGGCCTGCTGGCCGCTACCCGCAAGGCCGACACCCGCACCCGCAAGGCCGAGGAGCTCACCGCCGCGGCCGGCGAGGCGAAGGCCACCGCGACCATCGCCCGCCGCGCCGCCCGCACCGCCGCCCGCCGGGTGGAGCGCATCGCACGCCGCGCCGCCCTCGCCGCCACCCGCTCCGTCGAGAAGATCGCCGCCACCCTCGGCGAGACCTCCCTCACCCCGGCCCCGGAGGCGGACCGCGTCCTGGACGCCGCCGAACTCCCCGCCGTGGAGGAGATCGAGACCCACGCGGCCCGGTACGCCGAGCTGGACCGCCAGGCAAAGGACACGGCCAAACTCGCGGACGCCGAGAAGGTCTGGCTGCGGCAGCTCCCGAACGGCCAGTACGGCGGCGTGGTCATCACCCGCACCCCGGGCCGCTCCGTCCTGGACGGCGCACAGGTCGCCCTCCACTACACCGACCTCGGCAAGGTCCCCCCGCGCAAGAACACCCGCGCCACCTTCAAGTGCGACGCGACCGCCCTCCTGAAGGGCCGGGCCGCCGAGCGCGAGGAGGCCCCCGCCGTCCTCACCATCGCCGCCTGACAACCACACCGCCCGGCCGGGCGCCGCACGGCGCCCGGCTGGTGTCACACCGAAAAGCCCAGAGCCCCCGAATCGAGAGGATGGACGCTATGCGCACCGCCAACTACGCCGACGCCATCAAGTGCACCGCCGCTGAGGTCATCAAGGACGCCACCGCCGCCCGCACCCGCCTCGCCGAGCAGCTCACCGATGGCCACGCGATCGACGCCTCCGCGTACGAGGCGGTTATGCAGGCCGACGCGAGCGCCCAGCCGTGGCAGACGGTCCTGCGGCGGGCCGAGAAGGTCACCCTCGCCGAGGCGATCGCCTCGGTCCGCGAAGACGCCGCCGAGGAGCTGCTTGGGTACGGAGAGCGCCAGTCGACGAGCGCCCTGCAGAACGAGCAGGACCGCCTGTGCCGCGAGAGCCTGCGGGAGTTCCTGCGCCGGTCCCGCGGCGTCGTCGAGCGCCTCACTAAAGCGGCAGAGGCCCAGGTTGCCGGGCAGCAGCCGACCCCCGCGTCGGCGACCCCGCCCGCTGGTCGCAAGCCGACCAAGGCACAGCTCGCCACCCTCCAGACCATCGCCGCGGGCGGCGCGAAGGTGCGCGAAGGACACATCGGGGGCGGCTGGCGGGCGGAGGGGCCGACGGGGCGCCTGAACGCCAGGACCGTCGAGGCATGCATCACGCAGGGCTGGGCCTCCCGCGACGTGTCGACATCCCTCTATCGCGGCCAGGCCATCACGGTCACCGAGGCCGGGCGCGCCCACCTCCCCGCCTGAACCCAGGCCGCCCCCCGGGCGACCGCCCCTCGCGCCGCACCGCTGGCCGGGTTCCCCCCACGGGGAACCCGGCCAGCGGCGTCTCCAACCCAACCAACAATGCCGCCCGCACGGCGTGGTCACCGTCGCCTCCCTCCTCAAGGCCGCCGGGACCGACCCGTCATAACCCAGCCGAGAAGCCCGCCGGTGCTGGCCGCCCCAGCCCCGTCAAAGTGATCATTCCGGGCGCTTATCCTCCAGGGCCGCCGAACCCCGCCGCGACCAGGAGCCCCGCCCATGCCACCCGCCACACACGTACGCACCGACACCATCCCCCTCGACCAGCTCGCACCCTTCCCAGGCAACGCCCGCCGCGGCGACGTGGAACTCATCCTCTCCAGCCTCCGCAGAAACGGGCAGTACCGCGGCCTGGTCGTCCAACACGTCCAGCCGGACGGGCCCCTGGTAGTTCTCGCCGGCAACCACACCATGCAGGCCCTCCAGCTCCACGGCCCCGGCCCCTGCGACTACCGGGCCACGTTCCGCGGCGAGGACCAGCCGTGCGGTGTCTGCCGCAACGAACCGTGGACGCCGGCCGCCCGGTGCGAGGTCATCATCTGCGACGACGACACCGCACGCCGGGTGAATCTCGTCGATAACCGCGCGAACGACATAGGCGAATACGACCAGGACGCCCTCGCGGAACTCCTCTCCTACCTCGACGATGACGGCTACGAAGGCACCGGCTACACGGAGGCCGAGGTCAACCAGCTGGCCCACGCCGTCCCGCCCCTCGACACTGCCGACGCCCTGGCCGACACAGAGGACGTCTACCGCGAGCAATACGGCGTCATCGTCGTCTGCGCTGATGAGACCGAACAGCAGACCACCTACGAGCGGCTCACGGCCGAAGGCTTCAACGCGCGGGTGGTGACCACCTGATGCGCGTCGAAGTGCACCATCGCTGCTCCGACTTCAACACCTACCGTGCCGCCCGCGTGAAATCCCTGTTCAACGCGGAGGACGGAACCCGCTTCGACCACACCGCCGACCTCGACATCGACGACGGCAACTGGAAACTCGGCGTCGTCGTCGGCCCCTCCGGCTCCGGCAAGACCAGCATCGGCACCCGCCTATGGGGTGAAGAACACATCTACACCCCAGACGGTCAGTGGCCCGACGACGCCCCGATCGTTGACGCCATCGCCCCTGGCGGGAGCTTCGACGCCGTCACCGCCGCCCTCGGGCAAGTCGGACTCGGAGACGTCCCCTCCTGGCTACGCCCCTACCGCGTGCTGTCCAACGGCGAACGTTTCCGCGCGGACCTCGCCCGCATCATCGCCGAGACCCCAGACCGGGTCGTCATCGACGAGTTCACCTCAGTCGTCGACCGGCAGATCGCCCGCGTCGGCGCCCAGGCCTTCGCCAAAGCGTGGCGCCGCACCCCCGGCCAAGCCGTCCTGCTCTCCTGCCACTACGACATCCTCGACTGGCTCCAACCGGACTGGGTGTACGACACGGCCGCCGGCTCCTTCACCCGGGGGTGGGTTCAACGTCGCCCGCCTATCACTGTCGAGGTCCGCGAAGGCGGCTGGGACCTTTGGCCGCTCTTTGAACCCCATCACTATCTGAAAGCCGGACCCATGCCCGGCGCACGCTGCTACGTCGGATTCATCGACGGCGAACCCGTTGTACACCTTGGCGTCAGCACCCAATACGTCAACCTCGGCAAACGAGGCCAGAGCATCGAGGCTCGGGCCTGCCGCATGGTCGTCATGCCCGAGTGGCAAGGTGCCGGCGTAGGTATGCGGTTCCTCAACCACGTCTGCGAACTCCAGCGCCAGGGGAAAGGGCGCCTCCCCGGGCGCCGCATGACCACTGTGTTCCACACCAGCCACCCGCAGTTGTGCGCCGCGCTGCGCCGCGACCCGAAATGGCGCCAGGTCTCCGCCGCCCTCCACGGCGTCCACAAGACCCGCTCCGCCCGATCCATCACCTCCACCAAGCGAAAGAATGGCCTCTCGGGCTTCACCGGCGACAGTGCCGGCTACGGCGGTCACTTCCGCGCCGTGCAGGGCTTCCGCTACGTCGGCCTTCCAAAGGAGCACAACCAGTGACACTCCGCGTATACGTTTCCGGACAGCGCTCCTTCGGAGCCGCCGTAGCCGACCTCGTCACCGGCACAGGCCACACCCTCACCGGCGCCGCCTCACCCCCCTATGCACCCGGCCCGCCGAACAGCATCGGCGAACCCCCCTTAGACAAACTCCGCGCCGCCGCCTGGCACCACGACGCGCCTTGGACCGACTCCATCCGCCTCACCGCCGGCGACATTCCCGCAGACACCGACGTCATCATCGCCGCCCACTCCCACGCCTTCCTCGGCACCCGCACCCGTGCACGGGCACGCCTCGCCGCCGTCGGCTACCACCCCAGCCTCCTCCCTCTCCACCGAGGCCGAGACGCAATCCGCTGGACCATCCGCGACCGCGACAAAGTCACCGGCGGCTCCGTCTACCACCTCACCGCAGCCATTGACGCCGGCCCCCTTGCCGCACAGGACTACCTCCTCACCCCGCCCGACTCCACCCCCAACTCCCTATGGCGCGACCACCTGTTCCCCCTCGGGCTACGCCTTCTCCAGAAGGTCCTCACCGACGCAGACAACGGCGCCATCGCCTACGTCCCGCAAGACGAAGCCTGCGCCACCTGGGAGCCCTCCTGGGAACGCCCACGCCTTCACCGGCCCGAACTCCCAGAGCTCCCCCCGCCCGGCGGAGCCGCCGTCCACTACCGCCCCGACCGCACGGCGCTACGACCGTCCTGACCAACACCGGGCCACCACCAACCACGCCCCGGGCAGCCCAGCCAGCGCGCCCGTCTCTGAAACCCATAAGACTCTGGAAAGTGAGGGGCCCTCATGGGCGCATCGAAAGCACAGCGCGCCGCCGCCGCGAAGAAGAGGACGCAGGCAACGACGCTCCGTCTCGCCGGTATGGACTGGGCGACGATCGCTGACCGCGTCGGCTACGCCTCTCCTGGTGCCGCCTGCACCGCCGTAAACGAGGCACTGAAAGCCAACCTCAGGGAACAGACGGAGAACGTGGAGGAGCTGCGTGCCTTGAACGTGGCCCGCTACGACCGGCTGCAAGCCGCGTTCTGGTCCCTCGCGATCCAGGACAAGGACAAGAAGGCGGCCGACGTGGTCCTCAAGTGCATTGCCGGGCGCGAGCGGCTACAGGGCTTGGCGGCCCCGGCGAAGGTCGAGCACTCCGGGGAGATCACCGAGTACAGGATCACGGGCCTTGACCCTGAGGACCTTGTGTGACGGCCACCGGTGAGGAGGGCGCGCCGGTGGTCGTGTTCGAGCCGCGTGGCGCGAACCTCGACCTTCTGCGGTGCAGAGAAACGGAAGTTGCCGCCGTCGGTAGGGCCGGTACAGGCAAGACGTTGGCAGCCTGCTGGAAGCTTCATCTCACGGCGATGAAGGTGCCGAACCTGCGGGCCCTCATGATGCGTGCGACGCACACGTCCCTGACTGCGACAACCCTGGTGACGTTTCAGCGTCAGGTAGCGCTCGGCTCCCTCATGGACGGAACGGTGCGGTGGTTCGGCGGCTCGGGCAAGGACCCGGCCGCCTTCCGGTACGCCAACGGCTCGACGATCCTCGTCGCGGGCGGGGACCGGCCAGAAAAGTTCTTGAGTGCCGAGCTTGACCGGATCTTCGTTGACGAGGCGGTAGAGATCAGCCTCGACCTGCACGAGACGCTGCTGTCCCGCTTGAGGGGCCAGGCCCCCACGTATAAGCAGCTGGTCTTGGCTACGAACCCCAGCCACCCCCAGCACTGGATCAAGCAGCGGGCGGACGACGGCCGCCTGATCATGATCACGTCCTCGCACCGGGACAACCCCTTCTACGTGAACCGTGACGGCTCGTACACCGAGGCCGGCAGCTCCTACATGAGCAAGCTGGACGCACTTACTGGTGTGCGCAGGATGCGCCTGCGAGACGGCCGTTGGACGGTGGCCGAGGGCGTGATCTACGAGGAGTACGAGGACACCGTCCACCTCGTCGACCGCTTCGAGGTGCCGGCCGACTGGCCCCGCATATGGGGCGTGGACTTTGGCTACACGAACCCGTTCTGCTGGCAGTGCTGGGCCATCGACCCCGACGGGCGGCTGTGGCTGTACCGAGAGATTTACATGACCAGGCGCACCGTGGACGAGCATGCGCGGACGATCCTGACCCACGTCACCGAGGGGAAAGGCGATGACGTCAGGTGGACGGAGCCGAAGCCGATCGCGATCGTCTGCGACCACGATGCGGGCGACCGGGCAGTCCTGGAGCGCGAACTCGGCCTCCCAACGACCCCGGCCCGAAAGACCGTCAACACGGGCCTCCAGGCCGTGAAGACGCGTCTACGGGCATCCGGGGACGGACGGCCGCGACTGTTCCTGATGCGTGGCGCCCTCGTCGAGCGGGACGAAGCCCTCGCCGAGGCGAAGAAGCCGGTGTGCACGGCCGACGAAATCAGCGGCTACGTGTGGGCGAAGCCGACAGGGACCGCGGCGAACAAGGCAGAACCGGAAGCGCCGTTGAAGGTGGATGACCACGGCTGCGACACCATGCGGTACGTCGTTGCGGAACTGGACCTCGTCGGCCCTTCACGTGTCCTGTCCCCGGCGCGGAGTGGCCAGGGCGGCGGCCAGGGCGCGCCACGGGCGGCTTCCCGGTACGGGCGCAGCATCGGCCGCGGAGGCGCCCGCACGCGGTGACCGCGGCTCGGCCTGGCCGCTGACCGCCCCGGGATGGCGCGGGCCCCCGGCTCGAAGATGAGCGGCTCCGGCCGGGGGCCTCCATGGGGCGGGGCGGGGCGGATGTGGGGCGTGTACTCCCACGCCGTCCGGACACTGCATCGGCATAACCGCCGGGCCCCGTGCTCGGCACCCTACCGGCATTCGCTGGAATATCCCGCACTGAATTGATCAGAATTAGTACGCGCTAAACCCCTGTATTGATCTAAAACGTGGCCCTGACCTTGAGGTATGCCCGTCCAGAATTCTTTCGAGTTGGCCTATGATGCTCCGCCGATCAATGGTGAATTTTGCAAGGGGCGGAAATGATCGAAATTCCGGAACTCGTCATCCTGGTACTTGCCGGGTACAGACTCACCCAGCTCGGCGTCCATGACTCCATCCTGGACCCCGCCCGCGACCGGGTGTTCGACTGGCAGACCCGCCGCCCGGAGTCCAGCGTCCGGGCCTTCGTCATCACCCTCATCTCCTGCATCTACTGCCTCGGGTGGTGGCTCAACGGCGCGGTGCTGGCCGCCTACCTCCTGTGGCCGGACAACCGTGTGGTGCAGGTCGGCATCATGTGGTTCGCCCTGGCCGGTGCCGCCGCGCTCCTCAACCGGTGGGACGACTCTCGCAAGGCCAACGCATGAGCGCCCCGCGCCGCGAACTCAAGGCCGCTGCTGCCCGCTACACCCAGCGCACCGCGAAGACCTCCGCCCAGAACCCGGCACGCGCCGACCAAGAGCAAGCCTGGTCGTTCTACCGGACCCCGGAGGTCCGCAGCTTCGCCAACTGGATCGGCAACGCCATGAGCGGCGCCCGGATCTACGCCGGCCGACTGGGCCCCGGCGACAGCATCATCCCCGCCCCGGAGAACCACCCGGCCGCCCGGATCGTCTCCGAGATCGCCGGAGGGCGGCTCGGACAAGCCCAGCTCCTGCGCGAGTACGGTCGGCACCTCGCCGTCGCCGGCGAGGGTTGGACCGTCATCCGCCCCCGGGAAAACGACCTGCCCACCTGGCACGTCGTCTCCGTCCTCGAGATGACCACCAAGGGCAAGGGCATGGAAGCCACGATCGATGGCAAGCCGGTCACCATCCCGCCCGCCGACGAGGACACAGGCGAGGCTGCCAACGACCTGGACCCCATAGCCATCCGCGTGTGGGACCCGAGCCCGAAGAGGCACCTGGAAGCGGACTCCCCGGTCCTGGGCAGCCTCAACGAGCTGGAGGAACTACGCCTCCTCGGGGCCGCCGTCCGTGCCATCACGCTCTCCCGGCTCACCGGCCGCGGCATCCTCATCGTCCCCAAGGGCACACGATTCCCGTCCACCCCTGTCCAGGGAGACGCCGAGGACGACTTGATCGACGTCTTCATGGAGGTCGCCGAGACCGCGATCCGCGACCCTGCCAGCGCCGCCGCCACGGTACCGATCATCCTGGAAGTGCCGGCGGAGATGGTCGGGACCATCCAACGCCTCACCTTCGAGAGCAATTTCGACGAGTTGGCGATCAAGCTGCGCGAGGAGAACATCCGGCGCTTCGCCTCGGCCGCAGACATCCCTGGTGAGTTCCTGCTCGGCCGCCTGGGCGACGTCAACCACTGGGGCGCCTGGGAACTCACCGCAGAGGCGATCCGCCTCGGCATCGTGCCCCGGCTCGACGTTGTCACCCACGCCTACACCCACCACTGGCTGCGCCCCCTGCTGGAGAGCGAGCACGGGGTGGACGCCGAGGAGTGGTCCGTCTTCGCGGACTCCTCGCCCCTGCGCGTGCGTACCAACCGCTCGCAGACCGCCTTGCGTCTCTTCGAACTCAACGCCATCTCCGGCAAGGCCCTGCGCCGGGAGACCGGTTTCGACGAGGCCGACGCCCCCACCGCGCAGGACACCACCGACCGCGAACGCCAGCAGCATGACCAGGCGCAGCAGCCGGAGCAGGGCCGGGACAGCGGTGGCAGGACGAGCATCCCCGTGGACGAGTCCGAAAGCCTTCCGGACACCCTCCCCGCCTCCGCTACGCCCGGCCTGCCCACCGCCGTCCTGGAGGCCGCGGACGGCCTGATCTGGGCCGCGCTCGCCGCCGCCGGGGACAAGCTCCGCAAGACACCGGCCTGCCCCCGCTCCGAACGCGCCCGCGCCCGGGAGATCGAGCCCGCCCGCCTCCACACCATCATCCGCGTAGAACCGGAACAGGTCGAGCAATGGCACCTGCTGGAAGGCGCATGGCCACGCCTGCCGGAGATCGCGACCCGCCACGGCCTCGACCAAGAATGCCTGAACGCATCACTGGAGGCGTATTGCCGGGAGCTCATAGCCGCCGGCCTCGCCCACGACTACGAGTTCACCCGCGGCGCGCTGCGCGCCTCCTGCCTGACGGCGGCAGCATGACCGCCCCCCGGCGCACCGGCCCGCCCCCGCCACCGAACCTCGTCCTCACCATCACCCCGGCCGTGGACTGGCGCCTGGACTGGTGCCACGCCTGCAAAGCCTGGACACGGGCCACCGGCTCCACGTTCCTCCTGACCCCGGACGGAGTGGCCACCGTCTCCACCTGGTCCTGGTGCGAGGTCTGCGACGCCCCGGGGGAGGCGCACCGTGACTGACACGAAGGCCGCCCTCGCGACGGCGGAGCGGAACGTGGCCCGCACCGTCCGGACCGCCCTCCAGGAAGTTGCGGAGGAGTTCGCAGACGCCGTCTCCGGCGCGGATGAGCTCGTGGCCGCCCGGTTCTCCGTCGGCAGCATCGCCCGCATGTGGAACCGCCAGGTCCCGCGGATCGTGCGCCGCCTCTTCCTGGTGGCGGAGACCGCCGCCCATGACGCGGCGGACAGCGTGGGCGGCGAACTCGACGACACCTGGACAGACCTCCCCGCCCGGTACGACGACGGCCGTCAACTCCCCGAAGGGCTCGGCCAGTACGCCACGACGACGGAACACCTCCTGCGCGCCGTGGGAGACCGCCTCGCCGAGACCGCACGCACGGAACTCGCTGCGGGCCTGAACGCCGGGGAAGACGTGGACCAGCTCCGCGCCCGGCTCCGTGAGGCATTCGCCCGAGAGGGGGCG
The DNA here is from genome assembly GCF_044765565.1 of Streptomyces sp. NPDC102437. NCBI lineage: Bacteria > Bacillati > Actinomycetota > Actinomycetes > Kitasatosporales > Streptomycetaceae > Streptomyces > Streptomyces sp. NPDC102437. The sequence continues at coordinate 160,629 of NZ_JBIWKI010000013.1, forward strand.
CAGCTCGGCACGGCCAGGGAGGAGCGCATCGCGGTCACGGAGGTCGGGCGCGCCTGGAACACGGCCACCCTGGAGGCCGGCCGGGCGCTGACTGGCCCGGACCGGCCGCTCGTCAAGCAGTGGCGCACACGCGGGGACCGGAAGGTCCGGGACGCGCATGACGCCGTGGACGGGCAACTCCAGCTCCTCGACGATCCGTTCAACGTGGCCGGTGTGCCCATGACCGGCCCCGGCGACCCAACCGCACCCGCCGCACTGGTCTGCAACTGCCGGTGCGTTCTTCGCCTGTCCCGAGCCGAGACACACGCCGCCGCCCTTGCATTCCAAGACGCCGGACGGAGACACGCTTACGAATCCCAGGAGACAACCATGGAAAACGGGCCCGTAACCGCCGCGGCGGACGGCAGCCACCTCCAGGGGGCCATGATCGCGCTCATCCCCACCCCCGAGGACGCCGCCCGTCTCGCCATCGAGGGCGGTGAGGACGTCGACGAACTCCACCTCACCCTCTACTTCCTGGGGGACGACGGCACCGCATGGAGTGAGGACCAGCGCCAGGAGCTCGCGGACGGCATCCGTTCCCGCGTCAGTGAGCTCGGCGGCCCTCTCCACGCCCGCGCGTTCGGCGCGAACCACTGGAACGCCGGATCGGACTCCCCGTCATGGGTGTGGGCCGTAGGCGACGACCGCGACCGGCCCGCCGACGCCCCCACCCTCGGCTACGCCGACGCCCTCATCACCGACGCCCTGGAAGACACCCACGAACGGCCCGAGCTCCCCACCCAGCACTCCCCATGGGCGCCACATGTGTGCGCTGCCTACAGCGCCGACCCGGGGCTCCTGGAGGAGCTGGAGGCGCGCCTCGGCCCGATCACCTTCGACCGTATCCGCCTGGCCTTCGCCGGCGACCGCATCGACATCCCCCTGAACCCGGAGGAGGAGACCATGCCCAACGAGGACACCACCGCGGACGGGATGCCCACCCGCGCTTGGTCGACACCCGGAGACGCCGGCCTAGCGTTCGAGAACCAGCAGACCGGCGACGGGAGGGTGTTCGTACCCGGCGCCCTGGAGTGGTCCGGACCGGGCCCGTGGCCGCTCCAGTACGCCGACGAAATGCTGAGCGGCCACGAGGGCGCCGAACTCGCCGGATCGATCAACAGCCTCGGCCGGGACGGCGACCGCATCACCGGTGACGGCGTCCTGTACCTCACCCAGCGCGCCGGCGCCGAGGCCGCCATGCTCCTGGAAGAGGAGGCGCCCCTCGGCGTGTCCGTCGACCTGGACGACGTCGATATCGAATTCGTCGACCTCACCATGAACCCTGAGGACGGCGGCGGCCTCGCCCTGGCCGCCTCCCTCGCCTCCGCGTCTCTCCTGCGCCTGGACGACGGCGGATGGATGATCAACGCCTCCACGGCCCCGTCCTGGACCGCGTCCGGCGGCCACCCCGCACGCCTCCGGCACACCGCGCAGCTCATCACCGGCCCCGGAGGCAACGTCACCCTCGCATCCGTACAGGCGGCGTTCGGCGGGGCCGGTGTCCTCACCGCCGCCGCCGGAGATCCGGACCCCGACGCTGGCACCGTCGTGCACTCGGAATCCTCCGGGGACCTCCTCATCCGCATCACCCGTGCCCGGCTCCGCGGCGCCACCCTCGTCGCGATGCCGGCCTACGACCGGGCCCGTATCGTCCTGGAACCCGTCGAGGAGAACCAGCCGCTGGCCGTCGCCCTCTCGCAGGTCCGGGCGGTCGTGGCCGCGTCTCCGGGCGAGGCACACCACCGGGTGGTGTCCTACGTGTGCGCATCCCCCGCCCCAGTGGGCGCGGCCGAGGCCGCCCGAGCGCTCGGCCTGGAGGCCAGCGCCGTCCGCGGCCACCTGCAGCGCGCCGCGAAGGCCGGCCGCCTGGTCCGCCTGGCCCCCGGCCTCTACATAGGCCCGTCCAGCATCCCCGAGGGCCGTGACGTGGCCGCCTCCGCCACAGCGGCCCTGTCCCGCCCCGCCCCGGTGACGCACACACACCAGGCGCCGGACGAGGCGATGGGCGAGCTCGTGGCCTCCGCCTGGACCGCGATGCGCGACGCCGACCCGATGCCCGCCGCCTGGTTCCGTGAGCCCACCCCGGAGGAACTGCCGCCCGGGAGCGGCGGTGTTCACTACGCAGGCGGCCGGATCTACGGATGGGTGGCGCAGGCCGGGGAGCCCCACGCCGGATACGCCGGCCGGAACCTCACCATCGAGTCCCTCGGCGCGCTGGACATGACCCACTTCCTGCGCGCCCGCTTCAAGCTCGACGACGGCAGCTACGTCAAGGCCGGAGCGTTCACGATGAACGCCCCCCACTCCCGCGACGGCGCCGAATGCGACACCGCCAGCTGCCAGTTCGACGACACCCGCACCGTGGCCGGAGTGATCACCGTCGGCCTCAACGAGCGCGGCCTCTGGTTCTCCGGCGCAGCCGCCCCGTGGCTGTCCCAGTGGGACCGGACCGTGTTCACCGCGTGTCAGCCGAGCTACCACATGCGGCAGGGCACGAACGGCCGCTGGCAGCTCCGCGCGGTCCTCTCCGTCCCCGTTCCCGGCCACTCCTCCCCGCTCATCGCCGCAGCGGTGGAACGCTCCAACCTGGCGCTCGCCGCGTCCGCCGCGGTGGTGGGCCCGGCCCACGACCTGGAGCGCGCCGTGACCACCGCGGCGACCCTCCAGGACCCGCAGCCCACACCCGCACCCGCGGCCGACCCCGCCGAGCCTGCCGTCCAGACAGCCGTTCAGGCGTCCGGTGACGCCGCGGACGTCATGGCCGCCCTCCTGCGCCCGGAGGCCCTGGACAACCTCCTGGACGCCCTCAACCACCGCCAGACCGAACACGACACCGCCCGGAGGGCCGAAGTGGAGCGGCTGTCCGCTGCCTTCGCGGCCGCTCCGCCCGCCACCGTCACTTTCTGACCCCCACCCCCTGAAAGGAGCACCGCCATGCCGTGCGCGTGCCAGAACAAGCGCCAGTCGTTCGAGGTCGTCCAGAGCGGAGGAACGGGCCGCGTCGCCTTCACCTCTTCCAGCCAGGGAACAAGTGAGGCGGTTGCAGACCGCTATGCCAAGAGCATCGTCCGCGACAAGAAGACCGGTGACCCCGTCTACCACTCGTGGCCGAAGGGAAGTTACGAGGTCGTTCTCCAGGCCGGGGCCGGCGAGGTCGTGTTCACCGGCACGGAGCGGAATCGCCTCAAGGCCTCCGCCGACGACCACGCCGGCGCCGTGGTGCGCAGCACCGCCAACAGGACCGTGGTCTACCCGCTGGCCGCCGCCCTCGCCGCCAACCCCGCGGCGTAGCCGCGGTAACTGAACCGCTTGACGGCGCTGGTGAGTAGCTATGCTGTCTCATCAGCGCCGCTGGTTTTGGGCCGGGCTCTCCGTTCGATGTATGGAGACCCGCCCCCATGGCCGAGTTCGAGCTCCCGCAGGACCTCAACACCCTCTCCGACGCCGCGTTCCTCACGTCCCTGACGGACGAGGACCTGGCCGACGCCCTCAACGTCTCGTCGGTGACCTTCGCGGCACTTGCCGCGGAGGACGCACTCACTGACGACTCCCTCCAGCAGATGCGCGCGCTGGCCACAGGCTCCGAGGCGATCCGCTCCGAGCAGTTGGCCCGGCGGAAGGCCGCGGAGGCCGCCGCCGCCGAGATCGAGGCCATGGCGGCCCGGGTCCGCGGCGAGGACCCCAACACCCCGGCCCCGGCCGGGAACACCACCGCCGAGGGCGCCGAGGTCCAGGAGACTGCCGCGTCCGCCGAGACGGCCCCGGCCGCCCCGGCCGCGGAGACCGCCCCCGCTGCTCCGGCGCCGTCCGCGACCGCCGCGGCGGTCGTCCGTCCCGCCCTCAACCTCTCCGCGGTCCGCCGGGTCCAGCCGCGCGTCCTGCCCGAGCCGCCGGCGCCGACCACCCGCATCACCGCGGCCGTGGACGTCCCCGGCTACACCCCGGGCGCCCCGCTCGACTTCAACGACATCACCGCCGGAATCATCAGCCGCGCCAACGCGCTCAAGACGGCCGGCGGGGGTGTGGGGCAGGTCATCTCCTACCGTCACCCGTACTCGCAGGAGCTCATCGTCACGGACAGCTCCAGCGCCCCGGAGGGGACGACGGTGTCCCTGACGGCGTCGAACCAGCGGCGCCTTCCTCAGGGTGATCTCGTCGCCTCGGGCGGCTGGTGCGCCCCGTCGGAGACGATCTACACGCTCACGGACACCGCGTGCCCGGATCTCCTCTGGGACGCCCCGGAGATCCAGCTCGCGCGCGGCGGCCTGCGCTACTACAAGCCGCTCAGCCTGGACGTCGCGGCGATGACGTGGGTGCACACGGAGGCCGACGACATCAGCGGCGCCGAAAAGCCCTGTTACCGGATCCCGTGCCCGGAGCCTGTCGAGGTCCGCTGTGACGCGATCGGCGTGTGCCTGGAGGCCGGCATCCTGACACAGCGCCACTTCCCGGAGCTCGTCTCCTGGTACCTGCGCAACTCCATGGTCGCCCACGAAATCCGGGTGAAGCAGTACCTGTTCCAGAAGGCGCTCAACACCGCGACCCAGGTCACGTTGGCGCCGTCGTTCGGTGCGCTGTCCGCCGTGTTCGGTGCGGTCGCGTTGCAGTCCGCCGACATGATCGAACGTCACAGCCTCTGCGAGTCCACCGCCCTGGAAGTGGTCTTCCCGTACTGGTCCCGGCAGCTGTTCCTCGCGGACCTGGCCCGCCAGAACGGCGTCAACATCTGCGACCTGGACCCCGGTTGCGTGCAGGACACGTTCTCCAAGCTCGGCGTCCGCGTCCAGTTCGCCCGCGGCCTCAACCCCGCGGTCCCGGACGAGATCGGCGGCCCCAACCCGGCCACCGCGTTCCCGAGCGAGGTCAAGTTCCTCATGTACCCGTCCGGAAGCCTGGTCATCGGCCGCGGCGAGGAAGTCAACCTCGGCGTCATCCACGACTCGAACAAGTTCAAGTACAACGACTACACGGCCTTGTTTGCGGAGGAGTGCACGGCCCTGGTGGACCGGTCCGTGGACACGCGCCTGGTCACCGTCCCCGTGTGCCCGGACGGTGCCACCGGGGCGCAGCTCGAAATGGTCTGCGCCGCCAACGCGAGCTGACCCCTCACCCCGCTGGACTCGTGGCGGGCCCGCGCTCAGGTACCGCGGGCCCGCCACGCCCTCATTGAGCCCACGGAGGTGGAGCCATGCCCGCAGGGATGCGGAAACTAGTCGAGCCCATTCCCGGCACACCGCTGCCCCACGGCATCCTCAACGCGTGCACGACCGTCAAGGACGTGGACGACATCCACGAACTCATGGGCGTGGAGTGGATGGCCCTCGGCTGCTGCCCGGTGCGCCAATGGGTAGACCCCTGCGAGGCGGAGGAGTCCCCGGGGGAGGAGTCGCCAGGGGAACGGCCCGCCAAGGAGTTCTGCCGGCCGCACGTGGAGCACGCCGCCCCAATCACCCTGTACGCCGGTGCGGAGTGCTCCACCCTCGGCTGGTCGTACGAGGAAGCCGTCGCGCACGCCAAGGCGACGATGGAACTCGGCGAACAGCACGGCCTTGAGGCTGCGTTCTGGTCCAACCGGCTCACCACTGACGTGGTGGACCTGACCCCGCCCGAGGGGCCCGTATCGATCGCTCAGGGCGTCGCAGCTCTGGAGGGGTGCCTCGCGGAGTCCTACGGCGGGGCGGGCGTCCTCCACGTCCCGGCCGGTGTCGCCGCGCTCCTCGGCTGCTGCAACGTCCTGCGCGAGGACCCCGCCACCGGCGAGCTCCGGACCCTGGCAGGGAACTGCGCGGTCATCGGCGCCGGTTACTCGGCCATGAACACCGGGCCCGGCCAGATCCCCGCAGAGCCCGGTACCGCCTGGCTGTACATCACCGGCCCCGTCCACATCCGGCGCGGCCCCCTCGACGTTATCCCGGACCGGTCCGCGTCCGTGAACATCCGCACCAACGACCGCCGGATTCTCCTTGAGAGGACGTACGTGGTCGGCACGACATGCGCAGTCTGCGCGGTTCAGGTGGTGGTCTGCCCGTGAACGCGATCATCCGTGTCCAGCCGACCCGGCACAAGCGCGTCGAGTTCGCCCGGTGGGCGGTCGCCCAGCAGCCAAAGGTCGGCACAGTCTCCCCACAGGCCTTCGGCGTCCCGCCGCACCTCTTCACGGACATGCCGGAGGACCTGCTCCGCGGCTCCCTCGTGGACGGCCGACCGTACATCTCCCCGGCCGACGAAGAGCCCACCGAGCCCGCTCCCGTGGGCGCGCCGGACCTCCTGGGCGTAGCGACGTTCGAGGCGGGGGAGCTCGCCGCGGTCCTCGGCCAGGACAGACCACAGACACATGTCCCCCTCAGGGACACGGCGGGGGACACCAGCAGGGACACCCCCGCAGGAAATGGGACCACCGGAGCGGACATCCCGCCGGTGATCAGCGAGGACACCGCCACGGACACGGCGGACACCAGGAAGGACACGGCGGGGGACAGCGACTCAAGCGACCCAGCCACCGACAACCATCAGTGCCCACACTGCCCACGCTCCTTCACCTCATCCCGCGGCCTGGAAGTCCACGCCCGCCGTCACCGGGAGGACTGACCCATGCCCGTTGAACCCCTCCCCTGCGCAGCGCCCGAGCCCGAGCCGCCCACCCCGCCTTGCTGCTCCCCGGGCCTTGCGTCCACCGGCCTGTGCCTCGCGAACGGAACCCCGATCGCAGTCCTCGCGGTCACCGCCTGCGAGGACTGCGGCGCGACCGCCGCCGCCCCCACCCAGACAGGGTGGATGAACCTCCTCAACGGCCAGTTCGCGGCCGGGCCACCGCCCGCCGGCACGGAGGCCTGCGCCGGGCAGCCCGCCCAGTTCGAGGTCGGCCAGTGGTGCGACCTCGACGCCGAGGGCGAGGTCATCGCACCCGTCCTCGTGGAGTACGAGTACGACGAGGACGGGCAGCTCATCGGCGTCCGCACCCTCACCCCGGCCGGCGACCCGTACACGGTGACGGGCACGCTCGGGATCTGCCCCGGGCCTGTGGACGACGTCGAGTACCTGGTGCTGTGCGACGTCCAGCCGGACGGCACGGCCATCGAGTTCCTGCGGGCGCTCACCCCGAACGGGGACGACACGAGCACCGCGCGGGACACGACCCTCGACGGGACCGCGCCTTACACCCCGACGGGGACGGTCGGTGTGTGCCACCCGCCGCAGTGCCGGCACTGCGAGAGCAGCGTCCTGTGCGACGTCCCGGCGAGCACCGTCACGGCCCTGCTCCTCAACCCGCCGTCGCCCCCGGCGCTCGCCCGCTCCGGCACTCTGCCGAACGGCGTCGGCTGGGAGGTCTACGGCGGGTCCAGCAGCATCGCGAACTGGTGGAGCATCGCCCTGCTCCCCTCTCCGAGCAGCGGGCCGCTGCCGGTCACCTTCACTCAGCCCGTGGAGGCCGAGTGGTCCGCGCAGGTCGGGCGGCGCAGCGGGGGCGTCGGCGTCATCGTCATGCCCCCCGGCACGCAGCTCGTCTCCCTCGACCCCACGCACCTCTGGGACCCGGCCACCCGGAACCTCAGCCCGGTCGCGACCGCCGGCCCGGTCGGCGCGGGCGCCCCCGTCTCCCGCTTCCGCCACCCCGGGCCCGTCACCGAGCTCCGGTTCGCCACCGACGGCGCCACCGGGTTCAGCACGACGCAGCGGATGGTCGGTGACTTCCTCATCACCCCGGCCACGCGGGCGTTCCTGCGCACGGTGTGCCGGGACTGCGACGGCCAGGTCCTCGACACCACCGACACCCACCTCGACGGCACCACCCCCTACACCGTCACGGGCCAGGCAGGCGTCTGCCACCCGCCGACAGAGGAGCCGTGCGCCTCCACAGTCGACATCCTGCGCCTGTGCGACCTCAACCCGACCGTCGAACCCGACCCGGAAACCGGCCTCCGCTGCGCCGTCCCGTTTCTGCGCCATCTGGTCCATGACTGCTCAGGCGCCCTGGTCGAGACCCGCGACACGACGGTGGACAGCAGCACGCCGTACACCCCGGTCCAGGTCACCGACTGCGGCAGCGGCCTACCCGCGCTCGCCGAACTCCTGTGGCCACAGACCGGGATCGCGGAGGACCCTGCCGGCGTCGCGCGGCAGGACTTCATCTACACGATCACCAACCCGCAGACCGACGAGACCGCTCACGTCCACCTCCACGCGAGCAGCACCTCACCGGGCGGCTGCGGTACGTACGACCCGGCGAACCCGGTCTTCAACAACCCGACCGTCTACACGCTCACCCTGGACGCCGCGGCCCAGGAGATGAGCGTCTTCCGGCTGGACCTCCTCGACTTCGACACCTTCGAGGGCGTCACCCAGCTCAGCCCGATCCCCTCCCGGGTCGAAGGTGACGTCACGTGGAACGGGTCCACGATCACGGCGAACACCAGCAACGCCCCCGCTTACGTCTACTGGGACCAGCCGCCCGCGACCATCTCCTACCGGTACGGCAACACCGGCGGCGGCCTGGCGTGCTCCGCCGTCGCGTTCCAGGGCATGACCCTCATCCCGGAGGGCTGCTGCGGCTGCGATGCGGCCGAGCCGTGCCGCGACACCGCGACGCTGCTGCTGTGCGACGAGACCAGCGACGTGACGTGGACACAGACAGCCGTGGCCGCAGACCCGAACTCTCCGCCCGATCAGGGCTGGGTCTTCACCCTCACCGCCGCAGACGACCCCGCGCAGGTCGCCAAGGTCCGCGTCACCACCAGCCAACGCCCTGCGGCCTCATGCGCCGCGAGCGGTCCACGCTGGTACGGCGGGGGCACGACCTTGACGTACGAGCTGGACGAGGTCGCCCAGACCTTCCCGACGCTGAGGGTCAACGTCCTGGACTTCGACAGGCCCGAGTACCTGACGATGCAGGGCAGCGCCACGCCGGACCGGCTGGGCGGCAGCGCCACCACGACCGGCAACGGGGTGATCCACTCCAACCTGGACAACTCCACCGGCTACCTGTACTTCGACGGGCCCCCCGCCAAGTTCGCGTACACCTTCACTGGCGCCTGCACATCGATCTCCTTCGACGCGATCAGCACTCGCACCACGCAGTTCCTCCGCAAGATCGTGACGGACTGCGAGACCGGCACCACCGTGTCCGTGGTCGACTCGCTACTCGACGGCACCCCGTACGAGGCCACGGGCGATGTCGGCCAGTGCCAGAGCACGGGCGGCGGCACGTCGCCGGAGCCGTGCCGCGACACGTCCAGCACCTTGCTCTGCGACACCGCGGCGACCGACGTCATCACCGTCTTCGACCCGGCCACCCGGCCGGACGCGGACGGCTGGGACGTCGTCTCCTTCACCGGGGCGAAGCCGGACGCCCCACCGGAGGCACCCCTCCCGTACCCGGCCCGCTACGCCACCGTGTCCGGCATGCCCGTCTTGGGCGCGCGGGCGGACGCGAACGCCGGATACGGCGGCGGCGGTTGGACCGGATACGACCTCGCCCCCGTTCGCTGGGTCCTCCGCAAGACCTTCCAGGCACCGGAGGACGGCGTCGCGGTCGCCCAGTCCGTGGGATTCCGGGGTGACGGCGGCGCCCGCGTCCGGATCAACGGCGCCGACTGCGGCCTGTACGGGCAGTGGAACCAGCCCGCGACCTCCGGCACGGCGCAGATCCCCGTCACGGCTGGCCCCAACACCGTGGAGATCGAGGTCCGGGACACCAACGGGCTGAACTACGTCACCGGCCGCCTCGACCTCGCCCTGCCGAAGACGACGCAGTTCATGCGCCGGCAGGTGGTGGACTGCGAGACCGGCGAGGTCATCGCCACGCACGACACCACCCTGGACGGCGACCCGTACACCGTCGTCGGTGAGGTTGGCGAGTGCCAGCCGGTCGCCGAGTGCTGCGAGCAGCCCCCGCCCGAGACCCGGGTCGACGTGGAGACGCAACTCCTGTGCGTCCGTGACCAGACGAGCGGTGACATCACCGGGAAGGTCATCGCCGAGCGGGTCTACGACGACCAGACCGGTGGCCTGGTGGAGCAGCGGCTCACCGACCTCGCCGGCGACCCGTACACCCTGCCGGCCGGGGCGGAGCTGGTGACGTGCCCGAGCTCGGACCGGATCACGCGACAGGTCTGCGTCGTCGAGTCCGGCCGCAGCGAGTTCCTGACCAACGCGGCCAACGCCACGGCTGGCGTGGACACGGATTGGCAGTGGGCACCGAACCTCAACGGTGTCTGGCACCCGATGTACCGGGTCGCGCCCAACGCCCTGTGGACCGCGACGGACACCGCGCCGAACAAAGCGCACTGGGTCGGCCCGCACTCCAACCGCACCGTCTGCCCGGCCGCCGGCGAAAACTCCCCGCCGGTCCCGGGCACCTGGTACACCCGGGCCTCGTGGAACCTGCCGGCAGACGTGAACCCGGAAACGATCCGGATCGCGGCGACGGTCCTGAACGCAGACAACAAGGTCGTGCAGTGGCGTCTCAATGACGGGGCGTGGCAGCCGGTCGGGGGCGGCACCCTCGCCAACCCGCCGTGGACGTTCCCTCCGACCGCCGTGCCTGGAGGGAGAGCAGGTCAGAACGAGGTCGTTGTCCAGATCCTGGAGACGCAACCGGCCGTGAACTGCCCGTCGGCCAACGAGGCCGGGATGCTGCTCCACGTCATCGCGACCTACGACCACGAGCCGCAGGTCTGGACGCAGATCATCGAGCCTGGCGGCCAGACGTACTACCTCGACGAGAACGGCGACCGGCAGAACTCCATCCCGGCCGGGAAGCGCCTCGTGGCGTGCGGCGGTGGAGGCGACGCGCCGTGCTGCCCGGCGGTGAACACCGACACCGTCACCCTGTGCGACACAGCCCCGGACGGCACGGTGACCGAGTTCCTGCGGCACCTCACCTATACGGAGGGCGTCGACGCTCCAGCGGTCGTGGACACCGGCCTGGACGGCACGACCCCGTACTCCGCGAGCGGCAGGGTCGGCCTGTGCCAGCAGCAGACCGAGGACTGCCGCAACGGCAGCACGCTCCTCCTCTGCGACGTCCCTACCGACGGCGCCCCGGCTGCGACGATCACCGACACCGCGCCGGCCCCGTACTACCCGTTCCCGACCGGCATGCCTATGGCCGGTGCCCAGGCCCTTTGGGACGGGAGCACCCTCACCGTTCCGCCCGGGTCCGGACCGCAGCCCGGGACGACGGGCACCGTGCGGACGATGGCCGCGAGCATCCAGGCCCCGCGCCCCGGATGCGACACCGGCACGGCGCGGGTGACCGTGTCGGTCGATGCCGAGCAGCTCGGCCCGGACGCCGGATGTGCCGTCACCGGCCACCTGCGGCTGTTCAACGGCACGACGCCCCTCGCTACAGCACTGCCGGCGAACAACACGCCGGTGGGCTGGTCGGGGACGCTGACGGTCGAAGCCGACGCGCCGGCCGCCGACGTTGCCGCCGGGAACCTCGCCGTCCTCCTGGCGCTCGATGTGTACGACGACTCACCTGCCGTGTGCCCCGGTAGCCCGCGTGAGACCTCGTGGCAGCTGTCCCGGTTCACCACGAGCGTCCTGTACGAGCAGACCGGTTGTGCGGAGCAGTTCCTCCGTACGGTCACGACGGACTGCGAGACGGGGGCCGTGACCGCGACATCGGACACCACCCTCGACGGGCAGCCGTACACGGTCACCGGCGAGCCGGGCCAGTGCGATGCCGGCGGCGGCTCCTGCTGCCCGGAGCGGCCATGCGGGGACACCGAGGTTCTCCAGCTCTGTGACCTGACGTACGACCCCCAGGCGCCCATTCCCACCCCGGCAAGAGACTTCGCCCTGACCGGGAACGTGGTGGCCGGCAACAACGGCACCACCCTGTGGTTCGCCCAGGCCAACCAGGAGGCCAACGGCGTAGCGGAGCTCACCGTCGGCGGGCTGCTCCCCGCCGTGAGGTACGAGTACCGGTTCGCGTCCGCGTGGATCGGCGCCGGAAACCCCACCCCGGCCACGAACAACGCGATCTATCTCCTGGAGATCCTGGACGGCACCACGGTCCTCGCCAACCGGACCCGCAACGTCTCCAACGGGTCCAACGTCTTCCCCGGCGGCACGCTGTCCGAAGACCTTCCGCCCGTGGCGTTCACCGCGCCCCCTACCGGCGCGGTCACCATCCGGCTCACCGACCAGACGACCGGCGGCCCCTTCAACGACAGGGACCTCTTCCTCATGCCGTTCGAGGTGCGGACGGAGACGCTGACCCTCACCCGTACCCCGTTCCTGCGGCGCTTCACCTACGCGTGCGACGGCAGTCTCACCTCGGCCCAGGATCTTGCCCTGGATGGCATCACGCCGTACGAGGTCCAGGGCGAGGCCAGTCACTGCACCGGCGGCGACGGAGGGACCACCTCGGCCGCCCCGTGCGACGTGCAGAACGTCATCCAGGAGTGCCGGTGCGACGACACCGACGGCGACGGCGAGGCGGACACCGACTACGTCGAGCTCCTGGGCGTCGACTGCGACGGCCAGCTCAGCTCGATCGGCACGTACACCGCGGACCTCTCCGCGCCGTACTCGCCGGTCGCACCGATTGACTGCCGTACCGGTGAGGCCGGGCCGCCCTCCGCGACCGGGGCGCAGGCCCACCGCGTCGAACTCACCGCAGGACAGACCTGGGACGCGAGCGCATGGCCGACGCTTCAGTCCGTCACGGCGGTTGCCCGGGGCGTCGGCACCGTGACCACGACTGACGGTGTATCCACCCTCGTCGCGGGAGAGTCCGTCACCTGGTCCGTGGCCCGCGACAGCGACGCCTCCCTCACCGGGCCGCTCACGATCGCGGCCACGGACGGCACGGTCACCGTGGCGTTCACCACCGCCATCACCCTCTGACCCCCTCACGGCCGCCCCGCGCCGGGGCGGCCCTCAAGGAAGGACCCCGAATCATGGCCGGAACCGTCGGCAGCGTCTCGACCCCGGACCTGGACGCCTTTGTCCTGTGCGACGACGACGGCGCCGGGACGGTCACGCCGTTCCTGCGCCGCTACACCCCGGGCGTCGCTCCCGGCTACGTCGACACGGCACTGGACGGGACGACTCCGTACACCGTCACGGGCACGGTCGGTACCTGCGCGCCGAACCCCACGCCGGACGCCGAGGTGAGTACTGCCCTCCACCGGTACACCGCCGCCGCGACCCCGGACCTGAAGGCGCTGTACCCGGGCCTGCAATCGGCCACGGTGACCGTGCTTGCGGGGACGGTGGCGGTGACGACTACAGGCGCGGCCGACCAGCCCGTACCGGCAGGCGTGGCGCTGACCTGGAGCACCAACGATGGTGACGACTCGTCACTGAGCGCGCTGTCGCTGAACATCCCGGCCGGCGCTGACGTGCTGGTGAGCGCGACCTACAAGGCGAGCGCCGCTGGGTGACCGGCGCCGTCGCCCGCCCACCCCCCTTTCAACGGCCCAGGAGGTCCCTCATGTCCGGAACGGGAGCCGCGCTGTCGCTGGACTGCCCGCAAACGCTCTCCACCGAGTGCTGGAAGGTGCCGGGCTACCGGTACGTGTCCTACGACAACTCGGCCGCCACGCCCTGTGGCGTCTCGGCGATCAACGGCACGGCGGCCGGTATCTGCGAGCGGCCGAACGTGCGCGTGACGTCGTGGGTCATCAACGGCAAGAACGTCATCGCGGACCCGTTCACCGATGGCTGGGACCTGTGCGGTGTCCCGTTCCTGTCCGATCTGGCCGCGACATTGAACACCTGGGACCCGTTCGCCGGCGGCTGGACCACCGCGTTCAGCGACGCGTGCGCGTATTTCCTGCGCTCCCGGGCGCTGCCGCCGACCGGTACGAAGTACGGCGTTCTCACGGCCGTCGACATCGATACCAAAGAGACCATCACGTTCACCCCGGTCGATACCGTCGTCGCGGACACCTACTACCGGCGCATCACTGAGGTGGACTGCGACGGCACGACCACGACGCGGTGGACCAACGACGCCGGGGCCACCGTCCCGGCCCCGGACCCGGCGCAGATCGTGGAGTGCACCGTTCAGGTCACCCCCGGAGCCCGGGTCACACCGACCCAGCGGGTACGGCCGCGTATCGCCCGGTTCACCGGCACGGCCAGCTCGACGAACCTCGACAGAATCCCGGCCGACGTCCAGTCCATGACCCTCACCGTCCTTGCCGGGGCCGTCCGCGTGCGGGCGGCAGGCTCCGGAGCGACGAACAGCAGCGGCGGCCCGACGACGTACGGCGACGATGTCACGGTCCCGGCTGGCATCACCCTCACGTGGGCCGTCGACGGCGACTCCAATGACCTTGCCCTCGATGGAGGCCTGATCTTCACCGGCACCGCGGCGGGCGCCGACTTCCTCGTTCACTGGACCGAGCACATCTACACGGACGCCGACTGATGGCCACTTCCAGCAGCATCCGCATCACAGGTGACGGGTTCGCTGTCCTCGCGGGCAATGTCGACCTTCAGCCGACCGCGTCCGGAGCCTGGACGAACACCGGCCTGGAGCTGACGCTCCCCGCTGCCGGCGTCTACCACCTCGACGCCTCCGTGCGCGCCGCCCTCAGCGGCACCAGCACCGTCAACACCTGGATCGTGGCCCGTCTCTGGGACGTCACCGCAGGCGCCCTGGTACCGAGCAGCGAAGTGCTGGTGCACCAGATCTCCCTAAGCACGGCAGGCGCGGCGGTCACCAACGGCAGCAATCAGCATGGGGCGATCAGCGTCCGCTACGCCGTGCCAGCAGCACGCCTTGTGCGGCTCCAGGTTGCCCGCGTGAACGGTGCCGGGGCTTCAGCGTCCGCTGCCATCCTGTCCGCTGACAACGGCCGAACCACGCTCCGATACGAGCGGATCACATGAGCGCGGGCGGCATGCGGATCGTGGTGCTCCTGCCCGTGTACGGGCGGAGCGCCCTCCCGACGGGGGCTTTCGTCACCAGCTACGAGTACGTTCGGGGGCTCGTGGCGGCCGGGCATCAGGTGCAGGTGGTGACGACGATCAAGGAGCCCGGTGAGCCGCGCACCGAGGACGGAGTGAGGGTGTGGCCGCTACGGGACTGGCGGCGCGCCGTCCGGGCCGCGCGGCCGGAGCTCCTGATCACCCACCACGGCGACCGGAAGGCCGCCCGGATCGTGTCCCAGGCCGCGAGCATCCCGCACCTGTTGATGGTTCACGGCATGAGCGACGACCGAAACCTCGGGCGCCCGGGCCTGGTGTGGTACCCCTCTGCGGCGTGCCGCGGCCACTACCCCGACCACCACGGCCAGGCCCTCGTCCTCCCGCCGCCGATCGACCCGGGCCGCTACCGCACCACCCCCGGCACCATGGTCACCCTGAACGGCTCCACGGTCGCGAAGGGCGCCGACGTCCTGGCCGCGGTCGCCGCACACCTGCCGGAGACCCGGTTCCTGATGGTGCGCGCGGCCGGCCACACCCCCGACGGGCCGCTCTCGCCGAACGTGGTGGTAGCCGACCGTACCGACCCGCGGCACATCTACGCCCAGACACGGGTGCTGCTGATGCCGTCCACCACGGAGTCCTACGGCCGGGCCGGGGTCGAGGCCATGCTGTCGGGCATCCCTGTCCTCGCGGCCCCGCTGCCCGGTATCCGTGAAGCCCTCGGGGATGCGGCCACATACATCCCGCGCGAGGACACCGGCCGGTGGGTGGCCGAGCTCCGCCGACTCACCGACCCAGCGGCCTACGCCGCGGCGGCGGCCCGGTGCCGCGCCCATGCGGACGGCTTGGACTACGCCGGGAACCTGCGGGCGTTCGAGGCCGCGTGCCGCAGCCTGCGCCCCCGGCACGTCCGGCCCCCTGGTCCGGCCGTACGCCCGCCCGCACCGCCCAGAAACAGGCGCCGGGGAACGGCAGCGTGACGAAAGACCCCGGCGGATAGACTCGTTGTGGATGCCGCTGGTTCTGGGCCGGGCCGACACACCACTTAACGCTGCTGGTTGTGGGCCGAGCCGTCCAACTCCCTTGTTGGAGGGCCAACGTGCCAGCTCCCCTGATTTCCAATGCTGCAACCGTCCGGATCACCCGCGTCGACGGCTGCGGCCGTCCCGTCTGCGGCGACGACTCCGCCTACGTCACCGACTGTTTCGCCTCCGTGCAGATGGCCGCGAACGTGGAGGACGGCGAGGACATCACCTTCAAGGCCGCCAACGGCCGCCAGTGTGGCTACCGCAAGGGCTGCCCGACGCTGAACGGCTACGACTTGACGTTCAGCTTCTTCCAGGCCTCACCAGAGCTCACGGAGATCATGACCGGCTCCCCGGTCTACTTCGACTACGCGGGCATGCCGATCGGGTTCGATTCCTGTTCGATTGCCTGCAAGTCGGGCTTCGCGCTGGAGGTCTGGACGGACGTCCTCGGTGAGGACGTGTGTGCCGACGAAGCCGCGGAGGGAGCGTGGGTCTACTTCCTGCTGCCGTGGGTGACCAACGGCATCATCGGTGACCTCGAACTCGCCAGCGAGGCGGTCAACCTGGAGCTCACCGGCGCGACCAGGTCGGGCGGGAAGTGGGGCACCGGCCCGTACGACGTCCAGGCGCAGGACGCCGCCGGCACCGCGGGCCCGATGCTCACCCCGCTCGGCCCGAACTGCCACCGCCGCATGTTCATCACCTCGACCCCGCCGCCGGAGCCGTCCACCACGTACGTTCCGGTCGCGGGCGATTTCTGCAAGGCATCCTGACGATGGGTGAGCTCGACATCGTTGTGCCGGTGCGGGAGGGCGCCGCCAATGAGCAGCTGCGTTATGCGCTGCGCTCCTGGGCGGTCAACCTCCCGCACCGGCGGGTGTGGCTCGTGGGTGGCCGGCCGCCGTGGGCGGACGGTGTGGAGCACATCCCCACCCGGCAGGCGGGCCGGACGAAGTACCGGAACACGACCGCCGCCATGCGCGCCGTGTGCGAACACCCCGACGTCTCGGACACGTTCCTCTACTGCAATGACGATTTCTTCGTCATGCGTCGCCTGGAGTCCATGCCGGTGTTCCACCGGGGCCCGGTGCGGGAGGTGGAGGCGTACTACGCCACGCGCGGGAACGGGTCCTACTTGCGTGGGCTCCGGGAGACGCGGGACCTCCTCGTGGGCCTCGGGCATGAGGATCCGCTTTCCTACGAGCTCCACGTCCCGCTCCCCATCCGCAAAAACGGGATGTTCCATGCGCTGGAGGTGGGCGGCCACCTCGACGTCCTTCACAAGCGGACGGCCTACGGAGTGCTCGCCGGGATCGGCGGTGAGCGGATGGCGGACGTCAAGGTCCTCGACCGCGGCCCCCGCTTCGACACCACTGGCACGTATCTGTCCACCATGCCGGACTCCTTCACCAACGGCATGGTGGGCCGTCACATCCGCGAGAGCTTCCGCCGGCCGGGCCCGTACGAGAGGGGACGCCGGTGAGTCTCCAGATCGGCCCTTGCGAACCATGGCCCGTGGCGCTCTGCTGCGACGTGGAGGAACGCGACCCGGCCGAGGTGGAACGCTGGACACGGGTTGCCTCCACGATCCTCTGGCACCTCTCCGGCATGCGCTACGGCCCGTGCCCGGTGACGGTGAGACCGTGCTCCCGCTCCTGCCTGGACACGGCAGGCCCGATCTCCTTCCAAGCCGTGTCCGGCGCTTCCACTGGAGGCTGGATCCCGTACATCGACGCCGGTGGCGTCTGGCGTAACGCGTCCCTGTGCGGCTGCAAGAGCGCCTGCTCCTGCGGCGAGTTGTCGGAGCTCTACCTCCCGGGCCCCGTGTATGACGTGGTGGAGGTCAACGACGGCGGGACGATCCTCGTCCCGGGCCTGGAGTACCGGGTGGACGCCCCCGGCCGCCTGGTGCGCCTCGGCGGCCAGCAGTGGCCGACGTGCCAGGAGATGGCCGAGCCGCCCGGTGCGCCCGGCACCCTGACCGTGACCTACCGGTGGGGCCTCCCGCTCGACGAGGCTGCCGTCGCCGCGGTGTCGGAGCTGGTGTGCCACTTCCTCAAGGGCTGCGGCGCAGGAGGCTCCTGCGGATGCAAAGCGAACCGCAACGTCACGAGGATGACCCGCCAGGGCGTTGAGATGGAGCGCCAGGACCCGACGCTCCTCTACGCGGAAGGGCTGACCGGATTGGCCACCGTCGACATGTGGCTCCTCGCGGTCAACCCCTACCGCCAGCGCTCGCCCTCACGCGTGTACTCGCCGGACTACAGGCGCCCACGCGTCACCGTCTGGCCCTAGGGAGGCTCTGCAATGCCCTTGACCCCGTTCGCGGTTCACGACCTGGCGGAGGCCGTCCTCGGCTGCGTGTGCGCCGCACTGGACGCCGCCGCGGAGGAGATCCCCGGACAACCCGGATGCCCTGAGTGCCGCGCGTGCGTCATCCCCGGCCAGGCGGCTTGGGACAGTTGCGACGCAGAGCAGGGATGCGGAGGCGCCGGCGGCGCGCCCGGACAGCTCACCGTGAACGTGGCCCGCATCTACCCGGCCGCCCAGGGCTTCCCCGCGGAGGACCGCACCGTCCAGGGCGTCCGTGGCTGCACCCCGGCCCCGCTCACCGCCGTCGAGCTCGTCATCACCCTCCTGCGGTGCGCGCCGGTGATGGACGAGGACGGGTGCCCGCCGTCGTGTGAGGAGCAGACCGAGGCCGCGCGGATCCTCCACGTGGACATGGCCACCGTCTACTCCGCCCTCTGGTGCTGCCTCTCCGGTCTCGGCCCGCACCCGCGGAAGCCGTACCGGTTCCTGGTCGGCGGTCAGCGGACCATCGGGCCGGAAGGCGGTTGCGTCGGCCTGGAGCAGCGGGTCACTGTGGCTCTGCCTGGGTGCGGGCGCTGCCCTGGCGAGGAGACGTCGTGAGCGTGGAAGTCCGGATCGACCAGGGCCGTATCGCCCGTCTGCTCCGCAGACGCGGCGGCCGGGCCGAGCAGAAGTTGCGGGAGCGGACGCGGCGGGTCGCGGCCATCGCGGAGGCCGAGGCACCCGGCAGCATGGGCAAGTACATCAGTTGGAAGGTCGCACCGGGGCCGGGAGGCATGCAGGGTGTCATCGTGTGCGATCACCCCGCGGTCCACTACGTCTTGAACGGCACAAGGCCTCACCTGATTAAGCCGCGTCGCGCAAATGGGGTGTTGAGGTTCGAGGTGGACGGCGGCCGGGTGGTGTACACGAAGCTGGTACGACACCCTGGCACGAAACCGAACAACTTTCTTGCTCGTGCGCTGCGTGAGGGGCGGTAGAGGCGGGCTGTCTGGCCAGTGACTGAGCTCATTTGACGGTGCAATCAGATTCACGACCTCGGAGCACTGGACCAGAAGTCTCTAGCGGTACAGCATGGATATAAACGGGTGCGATCGAAGAACTAAGGCGGATGCCGGGATCTACTTGGCAGACACTTCGAATTCGCATCCGATCGGCCACGCCGCAGCGTTGTGGCGCATCGGCCCTCCAGCAACTACAGTTCGCAACACACTGGAAGTTGAAATGCTAACGAAGAAGCGGGCGGCACGACTCGCAGCGACTACCGCTCTCGTCACGGCGCTGGCTCTCGGAGGAAGCGCGGGCATCGCCTTCGCTGATGACGGAAGCGGCAACGACGACTCCAGTAGCAGTGCTGGCAACAGCGACACCGGCGGCGGTAATACCGACGAAGACTGGACCCCAGGTGGTGCCATGCAGGGCGGGGTCAATCCGGATGACAGCGGTGCCATGCACGGCGGGGTCAATCCGGACGACAGCGGTGCCATGCACGGCGGGGTCAATCCGGACGACAGCGGCGCAACCAACAACAGTGGCAACCCCGACAACACGCAGACGTACGATCAGACCCAGGTGCATTTCTACAGCATTTCTGTGCCAAACAAGCCTCGCGCGCAGGAGGATAAGCTGGCAGAGGCAGGTCTGGACACAATCAACTGCGCCAAGGAAAAAATTGGACTCCAGAAGGCCGCCGGAATAATCGGAGCAGCCTACGGCCCCGTGGCTAAGGTCGTGCTGGCAGGCAGCAAGTACTTTGTCTATCTCAACGACATAGAACTCGTTAACGCCACGCACGGAAAGGAGAAGGCCGAGTATCAGAAGAGGCTAATCCTGGACATTCGCGGGGAACGCGGCTGCTACACGCTTGGGGAGAAAACCCTCTCCGGTGCTTATAAGTGACCCCCGCCCGGCGAAATGCCTGGATGCGCTTTCCCTTTCTGAAGGGTTTGCGGGCCGGACGGAGCCTCGTCGACAACCAACCCTCTTGGCCTCCGTCGAATGCCTGACGGGAGATGGCGCTGACGTTCGATTAGTTGGGCAGCGTCGTTCCCGAGCGTCCGTCCCGAGTCGACACTGGTTCGCAGGACGTGGCGCGATCGCGACCGGTTACCCTGCCGGTACGCCGCTGGTTTTGGGCCGGGCGAGGAGCGTGAGACAGGAAGACCACCTGTGCGTAAATCCTTTGCCCTTCACACCGAGCCGCACGTCGCCGATGTCGGCGGGACAGAACTCTTCTTCCAGCCCGAGGTGTTCGGGGACGAGTTCATGGACGCCTACGCAGAGTTGAGGGATGCCCGGAAAGCTGAGGGCGTCGACCTGGACGACCTCGCCGACGCCGACCCCTCCGACATCCGCAAGTCGGGCCGTGCGCTGCGGGTCTTCCTGGCCCGGCAGATGCTGCCCGAGTCCGCCGAGCAGTTCCTCCGTATCGACGTCGTCAAGGCCGGCAAGGTGCTGCGGTCCTTCCAGGACCTGGAGGAGGCGGAGGCGTACGCAGCGAAGCAGAAGGGGGCGCGCATCGTGGACGCGTTGCGGCTGCCGCCCCGCGTCCCCGCCGAGCTGATGGAGTGGGTGGTCGAGCTGTACGGGGGTGGTGGTGACGCCCGCCCTACTACGTCGTCCAGCGGCTCCTCAACAGCATCTCGGCAAGCTGGGAGTCGTGGGACGGGGCGCTCGCCCTCCAAGGCATCGACCCGCACACGTGGCCGCTGAGGCGGATGCTGTCTGCCGCCGAAGCCGCGATGGACATGGCGGCCGAGGACGACGCCGAGCGGCAGCGGAACCGGGCGCAGCTGTACGCACCACCCAAGGAGGCGCGTCGGCGGATGTCCGGCGGCGCGCTGAGGCGCGATGCGGCCGGACTCAGTGCGGGCGATGCGCGGGCGCTGATGGCGCAGATGGCGGCGGAGGATGCCCGGTTCGGTGGGCCCCGTGGCTGAGTACGGTCACCGGCTAACCTGGGATCACTACCGGCTCCATGGCAGCCGGTGCGCCGCTGGTTTTGGGCCGGGCAACCATTCACGAGCTCGTGAGGTTGCCCGGTGGCTGGCGAGGACGACGATTACGGATCTGCCCGGATAACGATCACTCTCGACGACTCGGGGGTGGTCGGCGAAGCACGCGACCTCGGCATCCGGATCCAGCGAGCCCTAAACCGGGCGACGCGCGGCCTGGGTGCCGAGATCCGCCGCAATATCCAGCGCGGCCTTGACGCGGCGGCGGTCACGGTTCGTGTGGAGCCGGACCTGCGCCGGTTCGACGCCCAGCTCCTCACCGGGCTCCGGTCGCTGGACAGCATCAGCATCCCGGTCACCCCGGACCTCACCGACTTCGTCGCGCGTATCCGTACCCACCTCGCGGGCGAGGAGGTGTCGATCCGGGTCGTCCCGGATCTCAGCGACTTCGACTCCCGTATTCGGGCGCACCGGCCGCCGGACGTCACGGTCCGCGTCAATGCGGATGTCGACAGCGATCGTTTCGCGCGGGCGTTGAGCGGCCTCGGGAAGATTGCAGGCCAGGTCGGTTCGGCGGTGCTCGGTGCGCTGAAGTTCGGCGCGATCGGTGTTGCTGCGGCGGCGGCCAGCACGGGCGTCCTGTCGCTCGTCACCGCGCTCGCCTCTGCGGGCGGCATCATCGCGGCGGTCCCCGCCGTGGTCGGCGGCGCGGTCATCGCGGTCAGCGCTCTGAAGCTTGCCCTGTCCGGGGTCGGTGATGCGTTCAGTGCGGCGTTGACGGAGGACTCCGAGAAGTTCGAGAAGGCACTCGAAGCGCTCTCGCCCGCTGCTCAGAAGGTGGCCCGGGAGTTGCGGGCGCTGCGGCCCGAGTTCGATGCGCTGAAGGACAAGGTCCAGGATGCCTTCTTCCGGCCGTTGGTGGGGCAGGTCACCGGTTTGGCCCAAGTACTGGGCGGGCCCCTCAAGAGCGCACTGTCTTCGATATCGGGGCAGTTCGGGACGGCGGCCGGGCAGGTCGCCAAATTCCTGCGGTCGGCCGACGGTGTTGCCGCGGTCAAGCAGACGTTGGCCGGGACGACCGCCGCGACGAAGGGACTGGCCGCGGCCATCAACCCGGTGGCCCAGGGGTTCGCGAAGCTGGCCGGCGAGGTGTCGGCCGCGTTCGGGGCGAGGCTCGGGACAGCGATCGAGGGCGTCGGGAAGAAGCTCGGCGCGTTCCTGTCCGGTGCTGCGGACAGTGGCCGGGCGGTGGCCTGGGTCAGTGATGCCGTTGGGGTGTTCAAGACCCTCGGGGGCACCCTCCTCAACGTGGGCAGCATCCTCCGCTCCGTCCTGGGCGCGGCGGAGCAGACCGGCGGCGGGCTCCTCAGCACGTTGCGCGACCTGACTGGGCAGGCTGCCGCGTTCCTGAAGACGGCGGCGGGCAGCTCCGCGCTCAACGGCCTGCTGTCCGGGCTCGCTGGTGTCGGGGCGCAGCTCGGCCCGATCTTCGTCGCGCTGGTCAAGCAGGTAGGCGGCCTCGTCCCCGCCCTCTTGCCGGTCATCAACTCCCTCGGGAAGGCCGTCGCCACGTTGCTGGAGGGGCTGGACCTGCGGGCGATCGCCGAGGGGCTTGCCCCGGTCGCTGACGGGCTGCTGGAGGCGATCAGGCTCATCGCCCCCGAGCTCAAGCCGGTTTCCGAGGGGCTCGGGGAGCTGCTGGCTTCGGTGGCCCCGCTGCTGCCGGTCGTCGGCCGGCTCGTGGCCCTGGTCGGCAAAGAGCTGGCCTTCACCATGAAGGCGCTCTCACCTGTCGTCAAGCTGTTGTCCGAGTGGCTTGCTGCAGCACTGACCCCAGTCATCGAGCTCGCCGAGGGTGGGTTCCGGATCCTCTCCGGTGCGGTCAAGGTGGCGTGGTCCGTGCTCGGCCCGTTCGTGAAGCTGATCGGCGGAGCCCTCGTCAAGGCGTTCCAGAAGCTCAGCAAGAGCGGCATCATCACCAAAGTCTTCGACAAGCTGGCCGGTGCGCTGCGCACTTTGAAGCCGTTCTTCGATGAGGTCGCCCCGGCCGCCGCCAAACTCGCCCGCGATTTGAAGCAGCTTGGGCAGGACGTCCTTGCTCAACTCCTGCCCGCGCTTGGCAGGTTGAAGAAGGAGATCGCTCCGGCGCTCGCCCCGCTGAAGCAGCTCGGCGCGGACGTCATGCAGAAGGCCGCCCACGGGGCTGAGCTCGCGGGCAAGAGCTTCGCCAAGCTCCTGGCGAAGGTGGCGCCGCTGGCACGCGAGCTGTTGAAGACCGTGAAGCCGGTCGCCAAGCTCGCGGCGTCATTTGTGAAGATGCACGTCCTGGACGGGCTGCCGCAGAAGATGGACATACTCGCCGCCGCGCTGCGGCGCATGGGCGGTGCGCTGGCGGACGTGATCGGCGACGTCCTGACATTCGTCGGCCAGGTGATCGACGCGTTCCAATGGCTGTATGACGTCCTGGTCGGGCACAGCATCATCCCGGACCTGATCAACGCCATCATCCAGTGGTTCGCGCAACTGCCCGGCCAAGTCCTCGGCGTCATCAGTGGTTTCGTGTCCAGCGCGGTCAGCTGGTTCGCCCAGCTACCTGGCCGGATCATGGCATCGCTGTCCCAGCTCGGCGTCAGCCTCCAGACCTCCATCTCGGCAGCGTTGACGTCCGTCACCGTCACCCTCCAGACGTGGGGGGCCGGAGCGGTGGCTTGGTTCGCGTCGCTGCCCTCCCGGATCTGGGCGGCCATGTCGTCCCTCGGGAGTCTGCTGGCCAGCCTGTTCTTCTCCGCGCTCAGTTCCGCCAGCGCCGCCGTCAGCTCCGGGCTCACCCTGCTTACGACCATGTTCGGGGGGCTCCCTACCCGGATCTGGACAGCCCTCTCCTCCCTTCCGTCGCGACTGTCGGCGATCTTCCAGACGGCAGGTGCAGCAGCCCTCGGCGTCGCCCGGACAGGCGGGTCGGCCGTCGTCAGCTTCTTCTCTGGGCTGCCAGGCCGGATTGCCGGAGCCCTGGATTCGCTCGGGTCACGACTCGCCGGCATCTTCCACTCCGCGCTCGGGTCCGCGCGCAGCGCCGCGAGCTCGCTGATCTCCAGCATCGTGGGGCTGTTTTCCGGGCTGTCGGGGCGGATCGCCGCATCGGTCGGCGACATCGGCGGCGCGATCATGGGCAAGATCAAGGGCGGGCTACCCAGTTCCGTACGGGGGCTGCTGCCGTTCGCGAACGGCGGGATCGTCACCGGTCCCACCCCCGCGCTGATCGGTGAGGCCGGGACCGAGGTCGTTATTCCCCTCACCCGGCCGGCCCGCGCCCGCCAGCTCGCCGAGCAGTCCGGTCTCGTCGACCTTCTTGCCGCGACCGACGTTCAGCAGGGGCAGAGGAGCACGGCCCGGCCAGGCCCGGTCATCACGAACCACTGGACGATCACCGAGGCCGGGGATGCCAACATGACAGCCCGTCGCGTACTCAACCGCATGGCACTCGCCGCGGGGGTGATGTGAGGTGTACACCGACTTCATGGCCCTGGGCGGCATCGAGCTTTTCAACTCGGCGCGCCTGGCCGCGTACCTCGCGAGTGTCGGCTCCCCGCTCGATAGCGTTGGTTCCTGCGGGTGTCCCACTTTCGACGCCGAGCACGTCGGGGATGAGCCCTACACCACGCCGTGGGAGGACGAGGCCCCGTGGTGGGACGAGGACGTACCCGAGTCCGGTGACTTCGCCGGCCTGCTGGTGCTGTCGGTCGACGGCATGGACGACCACCCCGTCACGAGGTCGGTCACCGGGTCCGTCACCGGCGGGGCCGCGATCGGCAAGCCCCGTGTGCAGCCGCGGACCATCACGGTGACCGGGGCGCTCCTCGGCTCTACGTGCTGTGGTGTTGCGTACGGGCTGCGGTGGCTGGCCCAGGCCCTAGCCGGGTGTACGGACGGGTGTGGCGGGGACTGCCTCACCGTGTACAACTGCTGCCCGCCCTCGACCGAGGACCCCGATGAGTTCGCGGCACGGCACCGGCGGACGCTGCGCCGCGTGGCCCTCACCGACGGACCACGTGTGATCGCCCGGAACGGTGACGGGTGCACGGGCAGCGGTGCGTGCCAGTCCGGGGCCGACATCCTCACGGTGGAGATTGTGCTCACTGCCGGGACTCCGTGGCTGTGGGCGGACCCGGTTCCCGTGCTCGACGTTCCGGTCCCGACCGACGACGGCGAGTGCGTCACCTGGTGTATCCACCGCGGCCCGGAAGGACCGCCCCCGCCGGTCTGTATTGAGATCGGCCCGGACGCCCCCCAGTGCGGGACCGGAGCGGTGACGGTCCAGCTCACGGACGCGGCAGGGTGCGAGGTGGAGTGGCCGGTGCTGGAGCCGGTCCGCGACTCGTGCGACGCGACGTGTCGGTTGGCCGCGTGCCCGGACCCTGAGTCCCTGTGCGCCGATACGACGTGCCGGACCCCGACCCCGCCGCAACTCCCACCGCCCGAGACCTGTTTCCGGCACGCCCTGGCCGTGAACACGGAGACGTACGAACTCGACTTGTCGTCCTGGCCGCGCTGGTTCGGGGCGGTACCGGTGATCGAGGTCAGCGCCGGGAGCAGCGACCTGCGCCGCGTCACCATCACCCTGTACGAGCGCACGCTGGAGCACCAGGGGCTGAGCTGCGATGAGGTCGTGGAACTGGAGCGCTGCAACCCTCACTCCGTCTACGAGATCGGCTACGTGGCGGCCGGCGGGACGATGACGCTGGACGGGCAGATCGGCCGGGCCAGCGTGGAGTGCTACGGGCGGTGCGAGTCGACGACGGACGCGTACGGGCGCGACGGCGGCCCGCTCGCCTTCGCGTTGCTGACGTGCGATCGGTACTGCGTCGAGGTGGCCGCTGACGCCGTTGTGACCCCGGCTGACGACGCGACGGTAAAGGTGTCCCTGAGCGGCCGGGAGTACTGACAGCACGAGCCCGCCACAGTTATGGAAATGACCAGACCGCGGCCCAAAACCTGCGGCCTGGTCATCTCAAAAACTATTGCAGCGCCAAGCAACGTGCCCAATGGAGCGAATTATCGAGGGCTCTGCTGCTCTACCAGCTGCATGGCACTGAGCTGCCGCCGTACGGTAGCTTGGCGTCCCAGATCCAGCCCTCATAGACCTGATTGCCGTAGTAAGCGGTGAGGTGAGTCCACGTGTTGCCGTAGCTGTTTTCAGTCCAGCAGTCATATACGAGCTTGTTACTTGAGCCGCCTATGGTGTATGCAGGCAGGCAGTCACCGTAAGGGCCTTGCTTGTGGAGCACTACGGCCTGAGTTGTGTACACCACGGTGCCGTCCTTGCCCTTCTGCCAGGACGCCGTTTGGCACCCTGCCGCGCCGGACGAGGCCGCGTGGGCCGGTGCTGCGGCCACACCCGCGAGAAGTGCGGTGCTGAGAGCCGCGCTGGCGACGGCATGACGAACACGCATGTTGCCCCCCTGAAGAGCGTTGGCTGATGATGCGAACTAGCACTGAATGTCTAGCAAGCCTTCCAGGAACTGGGAATGGCACCTACCAGCCATCCAGCGCGAGCGTTGGCTAGAACACCCGTGCCGCCTCACGAAATACGCCTTGTGAAGTGGCGACGCTACGGGTGTGGTGGGGACCCCGTCCGAGAACGCGACCGTGACGGTGTCCCTGAGAGGCCGGGACTACTGACCGTACACTCGCCGTGCTGCTGGTTTTGGGCCGAGCACCACCACGACCCTAGGGGTTGCTGTGGCAGCTGGCTGCGCGTCGCATACAGCGCAGATCATCGACCGTGACGGGGCGGCCGTCGCGGGCACGGACGTGCTGGTGTCCGTGGAGTGGTCCCGCGTCCTGGACGACCTGTCCGAGGCCAAGGCCGTCATCGCCCCGGACGCGGACTGTTGCGCGGCCCTGTCTCGCGTCCGGACCTGGCGCCACAAGCTCGCGATCCACCGCGGCACCGATCCCGTGTGGGAAGGGCCGATCACCAGTGTGGAGTGGACGGTCGACGGGGCGGAGATCAGTGCCGTGGACATCCTGGGCTGGCTGGACCGCCGGACCCCGCACACCAGCCAGGAGTTCGTGGATCACGAGCTGGCCGACGTCGCGGCGTGGTTGATCGACGACGGCTTCGCGCCGGACGGCCCTGGGCACACGGTGACGGTCGTGGCCCCGTCCCGTATCCGCGGCCGCCGCTCCTACCAGGCCGACGTGGGCCAGACCGGCGACCACCTCCGCGACCTGGCGGCGACCGGCCTGGACTTCACCGCGCTCGGGTCGCGGATTCTGATCCTGCCCGAGGACCACTCCGCACGCGTCGCCTCGCTGTCTGATGCCGACTTCGCGGACGAGCTGGTGGTCGTCGAGGACGGCCTGGCGCTCGCCACCCGGTGGGTGGTCCACGGCAAGGACGATGTCGTGGGCGTGGCCGGCGGGGCCCACCCGTACTACGGGCTGATCGAGCGGGTCGTGGAGGAGACCTCGATCCTGGACGATGCCTCGGCGGAGGCTGCGGCCCGGTCCCGGCTCGCGGCGTCGTGCCCGGCCCCGGTGTTCCTCGACTCCCAGGAGGCTGTGCTGTCCCCGGACGCGGGCCTGGACGTGGCGGCCCTGGTGCCTGGGTGGTGCGTGGACGTGACGACGACGCAGACCTGCCGGACGATCTCCCAGGCCCTGAAGATCGCCACGGTCAAGGTCAAGGAAGACGGCGACTCGGAGACCATCAGCCTCCAGCTGACTCCGGCGGGGGTGGCCTGATGGCGCTGCGCGGATCGGCCGCCAGGCGGTCACCCGACAACCCCCTCGGGGGCGTGCTCCGCGACCTGGACCGGCGTACGCGGTCGATGGAGCACCAGCCCAAGTCGACTCCGGCGCCGGGGCCGACGGGCCCGCCGGGCGACGCCGGCCCGGCAGGTCCGCCCGGCCCGTCCCCGGCCGCTGCGGTGGTCGTCACCGACGAGGACGGCCGCGCCACCTGGACGCTGGTGCCCGAGCTGCCCGCGCCGCCGGTCATCAGCGCGGTCGCCGTCGACCCCGAGCGGGGTGACGGGCCGCTGACCGTCACAGCCGAGGACGTGACCGGAGCGGCGGTGACCGTACGGGTGTGGCGCACACGGCCCGTGCTCGGGCTGGGGCTGCTCCCGGCCGTACCGGCGCCCGGGGTGACGGTCCACCTCACCGCGACGCCGCCGCCCGCCGCCACGGACACACGGTCGGAGGACGACTAGGCTCCCAGAAGCCGCTGGTTTTGGGCCGGGCTCGTCACTCCAACCCCTTGGGAGGGGACCGTGGCCAGCGTCTGCGCGTGCGGTGAGTACTTCAACGTCGACGAGACCGGCGAGCTCTGCCTGAATCCGGGCACCATGGGACTGAGGCGGGTCATCGTGCACAAGAGCCCGGGTACGTACCAGTTCCGCAAGGCGGATTACCCGTGGCTGGCCCGGGTCCGGGTCAAGGTACAGGGGGGCGGCGGTGGTTCGGCTGGTGCCGCAGCCGCAGCGAAGGAACTGATCGCGCGAAACGGCGCGAGCGGCGGTGGATATGGCGAGTCCGTGATCGAGGTCGGGGCGCTGAGTGACGTCGAGACGATCGTGGTTGGGGCGGGCGGTACGGGCGGGACCGGTAACAACCCGGGCAGCGCTGGCGGGGCGTCGAGCTTCGGTGGGGTGGTCACCGGGGCCGGCGGGAATCCGGGCACTGACGGGATGGACTCCGGCACGAGCAACACGGTTTCCAATGGTGTCGCGGCGCCGAGCGGCGGGTCCGGGCAGATGACGGATGGCGGCGGTGCAGGGGAGGCGGCGCTGCGCATGGGGATGCGTGGGATGTCCGGCCGGGGCGGGGACTCCCGTATGGGGCACGGCGGGTACGGGCGCACCACGTCCGGTCCGGGCAGTGCCGGGCGCGGCTACGGCGGCGGCTCCGGAGGCGCGTTCAGCGCGGACGGGAAGAGCTACGACGGTTCGGCCGGGGGTGTCGGGATCGTGGTCGTGGAGCTGTACGGGTAGTTGCTGGGTACGCTGGGCGTGCCGCTGGTTTTGGGCCGGGCCACCTCATCAGAGATGGAGTGGGCCTGTGGCTCGATGCGGATGCGGAAATGACCGGTGCTCCTGCGTGATCGTGGGTGGTGACGGTATCGAGGTCGACGGGGCAGGGAACCCGTCGAACCCCCTTGTGATCACCGCGAAACCGAAGCCGCTGGTCGTCGGTCAGGGCGACTGCATCACCCTTGCCGGGCAGGGCACCGAGGCTGCGCCGCTCACTGCGGCGCCGCGCCTGGACCCGAACCCGGCCAACCTCCTTGTGTGCGGGCCGGGCGGCCTGGTCGTGACCGGCGGGACGGGCGGGACCGTGGCCACAGGGTGCGGGCTGACCGGCGACGGCGCGACCGGCACACCCTTGGCCGCGGCCACAAAGGACTGGCCCCACCCGTGCGACATCGACGCCGCGGCGGGCGGGGTGTACTGCGACAGCACGGGCGTGCTGCGCTCCGAGCCCCGGACGCGGGTCGCCAACGCGACCGCGGAGGGAAACCAGGTGCTGCCGGCGACGGCGGTTCCAGCCGGCAGCGACGTGATCGTGGCGACGCACACGCTCGACATAGTCAACCGAGACGGCTGCCGCCCGGCCCTCGCCTGGGTAGTGGCCACGATCGACATCGACTTCACACTTCCCGCGAACTCTTCGGCGTCCGCCGGGATCGCGGCGGACGACATGCAGGCCTTCGTGAACCGAGGCAGCAGCACGGCTACAGGAGTGCACACACAGGTGTCCAAGCAGTGGCGGCGGAGCATCCCGGCGGGCGGGACGCTCGTCGAGCCTCTAGAGATCACGCTGGGGCGGGGTACGGGCGGGGCCACGTACACCCGGATCCAGTGGTCGTTGCAGGCCCTCATCATCAGCGCCTAGGAGACGGCAATCATGGAAGAGACTGAAGAGACCTACTACTACCGGCACGCTGACGGCTCGTATTCCACCGTGACGGTCACCGGGGAAGGGCCCATCCCGGAACCAGAGTTGCCCGAGGGCGCGGTGGCGATTACCGAAGCCGATTACAACGAGGGCGTGGCCGCGGTCGAGGCGGCGAACGCCGAGCGGGAGGCCCAGGAGCGTGCGGCCGAGCAGGAACGGTGCCGCGTCGACTACGAAGCCCTGATCGCGGCCGGGGTGCCCCCGGAGACCGCAGCTCGTATGTCCGGGTACAACCCGCCCCACCCGACCGTGGGCAGCGCACAGAAGAAGGGGACGTGAGCCATGGCGACCCCGCTCAGCTCTGACAGGCTGCTCCAGGCGCTGCGCGCCGAGGGCGTCCGCATCGTCGAGGTCGGTAACTGGCCGACGCGCAACCGGAACCACAAGGGCCCGTGGGGGCCGGTGAACGGGTCGCTGGTCCACCACACCGTGACCCGGGGCACGGACTCCACGGTGAGGATCGTCCGCGACGGGTACCCGGAGCTGCCGGGTCCGTTGTGTCACGGGATGATCGCGAAGGACGGGCGTGTGCACCTGGTCGGCTGGGGCCGCACCAATCACGCTGGGGGCGGCGATCCCAAGGTGCTGGACCAGGTGGTCGCCGAGTCGTACAGCAGCCGCCCGACTCCGCCCACCCGCGGCAACGCCAACGGGGTCGACGGCAACGCCCGGTTCTACGGGTGGGAGTGCGAGAACCTCGGCGACGGCCGCGACCTGTGGCCGGCCGCGCAGTACGACGCGATCGTCCGCGTGCAGGCCGCGTTGTGCCGGGCCCACGGGTGGTCGGCGAAGAGTGTGATCGGCCATCGGGAGTGGAGCGCGGACAAGATCGATCCGCGCGGGATCGACATGCCCCTGCTCCGTGCCGATGTCGCCGAGCGGCTGAAGCACCCGGCGAGCTGGAACCCGGGCACCGGCCCGAACGAGGAGGAGAACGACATGCCCGACTACGTGAACATCGGCTTGGCCAAGCCGTACATCCTGGCGCCGAATGCGTGGGACTCGATCGAGTTCACGCAGGAGTGGAGCGACACCGCGGACGGTCACGCGGTGGGTGGCAGCGTCTTCGTGCGCGGGGCCGCCCGGTTCACCGGCACCCTGAGCCTGCGCTTCGACGGCCTGCCGGTCGGTGACGTCGTCCAGGCCCGCATGTCTGAGTACGACGGCGACGCACACAAGGCCGACCACCCCGTCCACGAGATCGTCGGCACGCCCGGGGGCGCGGGCGGCGTCGTGGCGCTGACGAAGCGAGTCGGGAAGGGCCGCGGCATGCGCGTGCGGCTGCTGAACCAGTCCGAGAAGTCGATCACCGTGTCGAGTGCGGTTCTGACCGCGCTCGTCTGGAAGGAGTCCTAAATGCTGCCCTCCGTTCTCCGTACGTTCGTTCCGCTGCTCGCCGGGTGGATCATCGTGGCCCTGACCGAGCTCGGTTTCTCGGCTGACTCCGGCAGCGTGCAGACCGCGGTGGCGTTCGCGGTCGCCGCCGCGTACTACCTGCTGTTCCGACTCGTCGAGCGGGCCGCCGAGAAGCTCGGCGGGCCGGCCTGGCTGAAGGGCGCAGCGGGCGCGCTCCTCGGGTACGCCCGGCCTCCGCAGTACTCGCCGACGGACGACGTCGCTGAGCTGGTCAGGCAGAGCCGGCAATGAGTACGCCGCCGGAGCCGGAAGCGCAGGCCGTTGCCCTTGAGCTGGAGAGGCTGCGGGGGACGGTCACGACGGGGTTCTCTGACGTCAAGGGGGCCCTGGCTGTCCTCGTCGAGCGGTCCACTCATACGGAGCAGGACCTCGCACGTCTCCGCGAGCAGACGGAGCGGTCCCTGGACGTGCTGGGGGCCGAGGTCGACGCGCTGAAGGCCCGGCGGTGGCCGCTCGGGGTGGTCGGTGCGATGGCCGGCGTCGTGGGCGCTGCGACGGGGGCGATCGCCCTGTTCCGGTGATCTGCCCTTTGAGACTGAGCACCCGCCCTCCCGCTCCGGGGCGGGAGGGCTGCCATGCTGGCGGTCACGGACTTCGAGCAGGGGAGCGACCGTGACTGATGCACCGATTCGGCTGGACTAGGTGTACGCGTTCTGCGTCGAGCGCCTGGGTGACGACGAGAGCTGCGCTGAGCGCGGCTACTACAGCGACACACACTGGGAGCGATTCACCACAGAGGCCCTCCTCGGCGCCTGGCAGGAATGGCGCGCCTGCTTCCCACGTGACCAATGGGACGTGAAGGCCAACGACAGAATCTCGGGGGCCGCACTTGATGCCGTCCGAGCGAGGATTGGTGCGCACGAGAAAGACCGCAGCGCGCGCATGCTGGCAGACGTCGCCTTTAAGCGGGCTCTCCTTGTCGAGCACGAGCCTTCTCTGGTCGCGGCTGTGAAGGGCGACGAGATGACGCCGATGGTGGTGTGCGGTATCGATGGCGACGACTGCCCCTATACCCAAGGGCTTGCCGCGCTGTACGACGACCACCCGGACTACAAGGAGAGCTGGCGGCCATGAGTGAGGAGGGCTGGCTTCCCGCCATCACGGGCCGCTTTGCCGAGGCGCGTCCCGGCCGGTGACCCGGGCACGACCGATGTCCGTGCCCGTCCGTACGGTGGTTGTGTCCTTTTCCGTATGGCTGCTGGCTGCTTGCTATCGACTGGACCTGACGCCCTCGCTCGACAGTCTGAGCGGGGGCGTCGCACTTATGCCGTCTGGTCGACGTCTCCTCGTACGAGGTCGGCCCATGCGGTGAGGAGATGCCGGTACTCCTCCGTGCGGTACGGGGTGGCGGGCTGGTTCATGAGGTCGCGGATCCGGGCGTTGACGTCGTCGAGGGCAGGGGGCACCTGGCCGTCAGGCCGGGGAGGAGCTGGCATACCTGTACGGTACGGGTCGCCGCGCTACTCCAGGATCCCGAGCTCGGTGTCGGGGCGGCAGTGGATGCAGGCGCGGACGCCGGCGACGAGGGCCTGGAGCGCCTGCTCCCTGGTGACGGCACGAGCGTTCTTCGCCATGTGGCAGCCGCCGACGTGCACCTCGATGGGCGGGGCGCCCTGGCCGATCCCTCGCTCGACCATCCAGTCAGGGGCAGGCGGGCGCTGTGCCTTGCCCCGGTCTTCCTCCGCTGCCCGCTGCTCGGCTGCGGCGATTGCCGCATCCACTTCGCGCAGGCACATGGTGTGCCAGGTCCGGAGCGTCCGGAGCTGTGCAAGGTCAGGCGGCAGGTCGATCACGTATTCGATAATAGGTTCGATTCCCGCTTGCCGGGCCGGCTGCCTTGTTGACCACGAGGGTGACGTACGGCTTGTCGTGGGTGGCGAGCAGGGCGTCGTGGAGGCGGCGGGCCGTGCCGGTCTTCCGCCAGGATTGCCTGTCCGCCCACTCATCCGTTTGCCCGGTGCAGGCAGGTGGGGAATCACTGTCGCGTAGTCCTGCTGAGGCTCGTCTTGGGCCAGTCTTTAAGGGAAGATCCGTAGCTATGAGACTCCTCGTGATGGGTGGCACCTGGTTCCTGGGCAAGCACATTGCCGAAGCGGCCCTGGCTAGAGAGTGGGACGTGACCACCTTCAACCGAGGCCGCTCCGGGAAGGACGTTCCTGGGGTCAAGCCTGTTCGCGGGGACCGAACGGTCATCGACGACGTTCGGACGCTTGCAGCGCACGGCCCATGGGATGCAGTCATCGACACTTCGAGTTCCGATCTGCCACCACGTGACGTGCTGTTGGCAACCTCGGCGCTGAAGGACTGTGCTGCCCGCTGGATTCACGTCTCCACAGTGTCTGTCTACAAGGGCTGGCCTCACAGCCATCTGGCGGACGACTCCGAACTGCTGGAGTGTCCAGCAGACGCGGATGAGAACTACGGCTATACCGGCGAGGACGGCAGTCCCACCATCTATGGCTTTCAGAAGTCGGGCGGCGAGCGTGCCGTGACTGAGTCCTTCGTCGGCCGGGCCGTGCTCCTCCGCCCTGGCGTGATCCTCGGCCCCGGCGAGTACGTGGGACGCCTGCCATGGTGGCTGCGCCGTGCGTACAAGGGAGGCCCCTTTGTGGCACCAGCACCGGCCCAGCGGCGGATCCAGCCCGTTGACGTCCGCGATGTGGCTGCGTTCGCGCTAGACCGGGCCGCCGACAAACACGATTCCGGGAGCTACAACGTCGCGCACTCGGACGGCATCACGTTCGAGGACCTCCTGGGTGCCTGCCTGGAAGCCACGGGCGGAGCCGGGCGCCCCGTATGGATCGCCCCCTCAGTCCTCATCAGCAACGGTGTGAAGCAGTGGACCGAACTCCCCCTGTGGCGCACCCACAGCGGTGTCTGGTCCGTGGATTCGAGCCGGGCCGTTGCCGCAGGACTCCGGTGCAGGCCGCTGCGTGAGACCGTTCGCGACACCTGGAACTGGCTGCAGAACGACGGCCGCCCCGTGGACCACCCGCGGTGGGCGGCACACGGGATCGACCCTGAGCGGGAGGCAAAGATCCTCGCCTCCCTCTGATCAGGCATCCAGCGCCAGTACTCCGTACGGGGGAACCAGCTGACGCTGGCCCGGAAGACGCGTGAACTCCTCCAGCCGCTCGCCGAGATCGGTGGCAAGCGCCGCGCCCTGTAGGTGCCGCTGGGTGAGGGCGCGTCGCAAGTCCATGGCCCTCGCCACGAGCCCGGTTGCCCGATGCGTGCTGGTGATTGACAGCATCGCCTCAAGCGCTTCTGCGGCACCCTCCAGATCGTTCGACAGCAGTCGGGCCATGGCGACGTCAGCCGCAGCCTTCCCGAAGACGGCGGGGGATCGATCCTTGGCCGGCCTGGCAGCCACAAGTTCAAGCGCGCGCCGTGCTGACGTTTCTGCGGCGCGCCCGTCGCCCAGGAGCAGCGCGGTCGAGGCGTTCGACATGGCCAGCCGTTCGTCGCTGAACCCGAACTCACCGCCGACTGCGTCGTGCAGCTCGTCCGTTGCGTCGGTCCCCACCTCCTCCGACATGCTCAATGCGCGTCGGGCTGACTCTGTATCCCCGAGGTGCCCGTAGGCCCGAGCCTCGATTGAGTGGAGACGCCGCACCGCCACGTCTCCAAGGCCTCCGTACGTGAGCGCGTGCCGAACGTGGACGGGCGCCTGCGACTGCTCGCCGGAGTAGTAGGCGATGTAGGCCAGGCTCCCTGCTGCATATGCGCGCAGCGGCTCGTACCGCGCGGTCTCGCCGTAGAGGGCGGCAGTGCGGGCAAGGCGCTTGGCGCCGTCAAATGACCCTAGGTCGAACGCGGCGGTCGACAGTAGGGCGGATGCCTGTCCCGCGAGGATGAGGAGCACCTGCTGCTGGGCTGGGACGGCGGTGCGGTCGCGGTCGTTCTCCGCCTGCTCCCGGAGTTCCTTTGCTCTCTGCCAGACGTCGCGAGCGGACTGATTGCTGTAATTTCGAGCCAGCACGTGCAGGTCGTCACGCAGTTGGTCGACGGTCAGGTCAGAGACGGAGGATGCGGCAGCGGCGCCAGCATCATCCTGTGCTTCACGTGCGGTCATTGCGATCTCGGCTTCCAAGTCGAACGTCGATACATCGGGATCCGTCGACTCCGGAGGGGGCGCGAAGAGTTTCGACGCCTCGACGTGGAACATGTCTTGCAGCACCCGGCAGGCATCCGGGCTGGGCAACCCCTTGAGCTGGCCGCTCGTCCACCGGCGGTACTGCGTCTCACCAACCGTGGGGTTCTTTGCCCCTCGGCCGATGACCTTGTCAGCGGCCTTCGCGAACTCGCGCTCGAAGATCGCCCACGTCCACTGTCGCTGATCAATCAGGACTTTGAGCAGCGTCCTCGGCTTGCCCACTTCGGCCCCCAAGTCTCCGAGCGTCATCGTCGACCAGTCGTCGGCGGAACCCTCCTCATGAGGAAATACCGCGTGCAGTCGACAGGACAACGGTCCTGCGTAAAAGGCATTTAGAAGCTACCCCGAGGCCACGTCTGTCGTCCGGAAGTGTCGTGGAAGCCACCCCGGAAGCCATGGCGAAGCCACCCGCGCCGGGAGGACTCTGATCGCCAGCCAATGCTGAGTGTGCCGATCCGAACACATTCCGACGTCAGGAGTGAGAGTCGTGCGTCCGAGATACGCCGAGCCGGCGACACCGGTCACTTCCCTCACGGGGATTGCTCCGGTCGCCGAGGAATGGTCAAGAACTTTTGATTTCTTGCCGGGTGCCGCACAACTGGCGCGGTTGCACACCCGGACGCGACTGACGATGTTCAGGTGGTCGGGGAACAGTGAGGGCGCGACACAGGCCGCAGGAATCCTTGTTGGCAACGCCGTGGCGCATGCCGACCCGGGCCCGACGGCAGAAGACCGGCAGGTGCGGCTCAGGCTCGCCATCACTGAGGACCACGAGCTGACGATCGAAGTACGTGATCCGATTCCGCAGTTCCGGGACTTTGAGCAAGCCCCAGCCGGCCAGGAGAGGCGCGGCCTCTGGACGCTTCGTCGGCTCGGCGGTGAACTGTCCTGGTTCCTGTGCCATGATCGCGTCGGCAAGACGGTGCGCGCGCGTATGACGCCAGGGCCGGTGCCGGCATGACGGTCTCCCTCACCGCTCCGGTTCTGGAGAAACGCGTCGTTCGGCCTATGGCCAACGTCCCGAAGTGGAGGCCTCCGCTCGACCCGGACGACTTGAGACACGTCCTGAAGCGGGTCGCTGCGTGGACTCCGCTCGACGTCGATGCGGTCTTCGACGACCTGGACACGACGATCGGAAACCAGCCGCCGCCCGAGGCCGCGACTCCGGCGCTTGTCGAACGCTTGCGTACCCATCTCGCAAAGCTGAGCACCATCGCCGAAGCCGACACCAAGTACCCGCCGACTGATGAAATGGCGCAGCTCATAGAGCGAGGACGCTCCATGCAGGATGCGTGCCTGCCAGACGACCATCAGCAGGCCGTCGGGCTGGCTCGACGCCTGGCTTTCGTGATCTCCGACCTCGTCGAGGAACTCATCGAGGCTCGGTACATCAAGGACGTCGAATGACGCCTCGAACGGGTCGTCTCCGCGGAGTTGTGTTGTCGCTCCGTGGAGACGACCTTCCAACGGGGTCTTCCCCTTCCACCTCGATCGCCCCGCTTTGCACCGGCGGGCGCTGGTCGGCGGACAGCGCGGAGGGCCGGCTCACACTCCCCGTCGATCACGGGTGTGAGCCCCGGTCGCCCTCTCCCACTCCAATCGAGGGCGACCGGCCTGCCCCACAGCTCCTCCCCGAAACTCCCTCTCCGGTAAATCCAACTCCGCTCCCCCGCGGTTCGTAGGTTCAGCCGGAGAGGGCCCCTCACCACAGCACGTCCGAGAGGAATGCGACGCACATGTGCCAGCACGAGACTCCCTGCCCCACCGCGGACGCGCCAGATCGCGAGGCGGCCAAGACTGTGGCGCGAGACGACGTCTTGGGCTGGGCCTTGCGTTGCAATGGCGTATTGACCTTTGACGACACTGGTGAATTGCTGCCCGACGGCCAGATCATTCCCCCGCGCCGCCCCACTGCGCTGACGGGAGCAGCCGCATGAGCACGGTGAGCCGCGTCGTCCCGTACATCACGGCCCGCGACGGCGAGGAACCCGAATCGATCCTGGCCCTGCGTGCCACCTTTGACCGCGCCGGCCGGTCAGCCCTGGGCTACTGGGACGAGAGTCCAGAGGACCGCGATCCGCGAGGTGTGCTGTGGGGCCGGTGCTCGCAATCGATCGGCCCAGGTGGGTTGCCGTCAGGGCGGCCGCAGTGGCGGCTGATCCACCCCGCTAGGCAGCGCGAAACGATGACACGGCTCCACTGCCAGATCTGCGCAGGCCCTACAAGAACACCGCAGGGGTACCCGTTCCTGGCACCCGCTGCCGCTGGCCTTCCGCGGCCTGGGGACATCCTCCGCACCGCGCAGCCCCCTGTCTGCCGGGCGCATCTGCATGTCGCAGTTGAGCAGTGTCCGAACCTCCAGAAGGGCTACACCGCCCTGATGGTGCGCAACGCCCCCATCTACGGGGTCATCGGCACGCCTTACCAGTGGACACGTGACGGGATCAAGGCACTGGCCGGGAATGACACACCCATTCCCTACCGGGCGTCAGAGCTGCGGTGGTTCCTGGCTTCACAGCTCGTTCGCTGCTTGCAGGACTTCACGGTCGTCGACCTGGATGACCTCACGCCGCTCGCCTCGCATGCCTGAACGTCCTGGAGGCCCCATGTCCCGTCGCGCGTGGCAGGTGTCCACCCTCGTGGTCGCCATCACCCTGATCAACTACGCCGCAATGAAGCGGTGATGCGTGCCCGCTCCTCTCCGCAACGGTGCGGGCTCACGTCTCTCCGAGTAGCCCCTGTCTCACAGCCGCAACCGTGGCTGTACATCGACCTGGAGACTTCATGCTCACAGCTCCCACCTTCCGCAGCGTCGAAGGCGCCTACCTGGCCCTGAAACTCGCCTCGCACAACCACGAGCACCACATCGCCGCGCTGTTCGAGCTCTACCGGCAGATAGAGCACGAACAGAGGGACACCCTGAGCCTCGACGTGCTGGACGCGCTGCACCTGGGCCTGCGCTGGCTCGTCGGACACCGCTGGGCCGCGTGCTTCACGCCCGGAAGCGCCGAATGAATCAGAAGCCTTCCCGCAGCGGTGCCGTGGTCAACGGCGTGGGCTGGTCCCGCTGGTCGGTCATCCTGTGCAAGCCGGACGCGGTCGAGCGGGGCCTGGCCGATGAGGTGCTGAACCGGCTCGCCGCACCGGACGTGGAAATCCTCGGCCGGCAGGACGTGACGGTCGCGCCCTGGCAAATCCACGTGCACTACTGGGACCTGCTGGTCGACGCCGATTGGTTCGGCGGCCGAGACATACCCGCATGTCTGGCCGGCCTGTACGTCGGGCGGACCGTCACCGTCGCCCTGGCCTACGGCCCGCCGGGCATTCAAGGCCGCCTGCGCAGCTGCCTCGGCCACTACGACCCGTCGAAAGCGGAGCCCGGCACGATCCGCGGCGATCTCGGCGACGACAGTCTCGACCAGGCCCTGGCCGAGAAGCGGTTGGTGAACAACCTCGTCCACACGTCCGACGACGCGGACGCCGCGCGCCGAGACTTCGGCACCTGGTTCGGCGCCAACCGCCGTGGCCTGCTCGTCCCGCAGATCTCCCCGCGTCAGCGCGCCAACGTCGAGGACTGACACCGTTCCCACACTTGGAGGCACATTCATGAGCGTTCCCACGTTCCAGCGCCGCCCCCTCCCGATCCTGTCCGCCGACAAGATCGGCGAACTGAAGCCGGAACTCGCCGATGTGATCGAGTACCGCAAGTCAGGGCTGTCGCTGAACTGGATCGTCGGCTGCCCGCTGGAGTGCGGATACTGCGTCCGGCACCTGTTCGACAACTTCGAGATGAAGGCCCCCCGACGCCTCATGAGCGACGAGGAAGCCGTCGCCCGTCTCGTCGGCCACCCGTACTTCCGTGCCCACAAGGCGCCCATCCAGCTCCTGAACCGTGCCACAGACCCGATGCTGCCCATCGTGAAGCCCCACCTGTTCGAGGTGCTGCGGAAGCTCGACGAGCAGGGCCTGACCAACCACGTCCTGATCATCACGCGCTGGCGGGTGACCCCCGAGGACTGTGCCGTCCTCAACAGCTTCACGAACCTGCGCCTGACCGTGCTGGTCACGCACTCCAACATCGCCAACCCGGCCATCGAGCCCGTGGACTCCAACATTGCCGCGGCGAGCCTGCGCACCCTGTACGAGCACGCCGAGCGGTACCGCACTGTCCTGTACTGGCGGCCGATCGTGCCTGGCTTGAACGACTCCGACGCTGACATCGAGCGGGCCCGGGAGCTGTCCCAGCACGCACACGCCACCGTCTTCACGGGCCTGTTCTTCCGGGAGCAGATCGCCTCCTACTACGAGTCGCACGGGCTGCCGATGCCGTACGACGAAACGGCACGGCGGAAAATCATGCCGCAGGCCGCCGAAGAGCGGATACTCGCCGCCTTCCAAGACAGCGCCTGGGGGGCTCTGTTCCGCAAGACGAGCTGCGGTGTCGCCTACGCCCATGGAGAGGCCGACTACAACGGCCACTACGGCGTACGCGAGCTGTGCGACATCTGCCCCGAGGACCAGATCGCGCGATGCCAGGCGGCGTGGGTCAAGCCGGATCTGGCGACAGTCACCCAGGAAGCCCGAGTTCTCGGCGCGACGGGTGAGATTGAGATCAACGATCGTGCCATCGTCGTGGAGGGACTGGACGAACCGCCGCGCTACTTCCTCCAGCACGGCTTCGGCTACCAGTGCCACGACCGAAGCAAGCCTCACCACCACCGCCAGCACGGCCGTGCTCCCATCGGCTGGCAGGCAGGGAACGGAACCGGACCCGCATGAACTTCTCCTCCTGGCCGTCACTCCTCGTTGTCGATGTCGAAGGCAACGGCACCAACCCGCCCGACCTGGTCGAGGTCGCCGCCCTTCCCGTACGTGACGGGCGGCCGGACACGAGTACGGCAGGCGCGTGGCTGACCAAGCCGCGCCGCCCCGTCACGCCTTTCGCCGCCCGCGTCCATGGCCTGACCAATCTGCGGCTGGAGCGCGAGCCCGGCTGGGAGGAGATCGCCGACAAGGTCCACACACTGCTCGGTGACTCGTGGATCTGCGCCCACAACGCGCATGTGGACTACAAGGTGCTGTCGGCGCACCTTCCGCAATGGCGGCCGGCCGGAGTGCTCGACACCCTCCGGCTGGCCAAGGCCACCTACTCCGGCCTGCCGAAATACTCACTCGACGCCCTGATCGAGCACGTCCAGCCGGACCTGAGCGCAGCCCCCGCACAGCGGCACCGCGCCACGTTCGACGCCTACGCCACGGCGCAGCTCCTGATCGCCATGGCCACCCACTACGACACCTGGGACCAGCTCGTCGCCGCGGCCGTGCCGCCCGGCCTGCCCGGAGCCCACGACCCAGAAGAGGAACCCACCCTGTGGTGACTACGAATCCGCCCATCCGTATCGGCGTGCTCGGTGCCCACTCCACCGGCAAGACCATGCTGCTCAAGCGCATCGAGATGGAGCTGCGCGGCAACGGTATGGCCCCGGTCCGGACCGGCAGCATCGGAAAGCGCGCCGCCCTCAACGGGCTGCCCAAGATGCAGAAGCACACCGCGGCGTCCACCGAGTGGATCATCGCGCAGGGCATCGCCGACGAGATCGCCGCAGCCGCCCGGGGTGCGGACGTCATCCTCGCGGACCGCGCTCCCTACGATGCCCTCGCCTACTTCAACGCCGCTCTGGAGTTCCGCGGTGAGCAGATCGACGACTTGGAGCGGGACAGGCTACTGCTGCTGGCCTCTTCACAGTTGCCGAAGTACGACCTGCTCCTGGCGACGGTGCTCGACGAGACGATGCCGGTCCAGGCGAAGCACGACTACGACCCCCGGTACCGCGTCCTGGTCGACCAGCACACCCACGCGCTCCTCATCAGCGAGGAGATCCCTCACCTGCGCGTCACCAGCGACCCCGACAGCCAGGCGTACGCCGTCGTGCAGGCACTTGAGATGTGCCTGACGGAGGCCGCCGTATGAGCGCTGCACGGCCTGGGGGCGTGATCGGACTCGCTGGAAAGACCGTCTCCCGTCTCGGATTCGGAACGATGCGGCTGACCGGGCCCGGCACCTGGGGCGACCCCGTCGACCGCCACCAGGCAGTACGCGTCCTCCGCCAGGCCGTCCGCACCCACGGCATCACGCACATCGACACCGCAGACGCCTACGGCCCTCACACCGTCGAGCATCTGATCCGTGATGCGCTACACCCGTACCCCGAGGAACTGCTGATCGCGACGAAGGTCGGCATGGTGCGACCGGGCCCCAACCTGTGGGCACCACACGGTCACCCCGTCTACTTGCGGACCTGTGTCGAAGCCAGCCTCCGCCGTTTAGGAACCGAGCGGCTGGACCTCTGCTACCTGCACCGCATCGACCCGAAAGTGCCGCTCGCGGACCAGCTCGGCACGCTCCACGCACTGCGGGACGAGGGCAAGATCGCCCACATCGGCCTCTCGAAAGTCAGGCCTGAAGACATCCGCAGGGCCGGGAAGGAAGTGACCATCTCGGCAGTGCAGAACGTACTCAACATGACCGATCGCCACGATCCAGCCCTCGAACTCTGCCGAGACCTCGGCATCCCCTACGTGCCCTACCGGCCACTCGACGCGGGCACGCTGACGAAAGCCCACGGAGTCTTTACCGCCCTCAACTGGCTTCTCCAACTCGACGACATCGTGGCGCCCATTCCCAGCACAAGCCAACCGCAGCACCTCGAAGAGATCGTGAGCGCCGTAGCGGCTGGCGGCTGGTCCTGATGCGTACCGCCCCGGCTGTACCAGCCGCACGAGAAAGTGCACTGCGGGCCAGTTGCTCACCTCGAATCCGGGTCAAGGTTCTTGCCGGAGACCCTGTCTCTGACGCGGGGATTCGTACACACCTACGGACACGCCCCGAGATCGACCTCGTGGCAGGTGAAGATCCATCCGATGACCCGCAGGTGACAGTCATGGTGGCCGACAACGTCAGTGATGACGTGATCGTGCTGCTGAGCAAGACCCGGCGTACCAGTGCCACCCGCGTCGTCCTCGTCCTGGCTGAACTCACGGAGCAGGCGGCGTTCAGGGCGGTGGCGTGCGGGGTGGCGGGGCTCGTGCCCCGCAGCGAGGCCACACCAGACCATCTGGTCCACGTCATAAAGACCGCGGCGGCGGGCGACGGCTACATGCCCCCCAACCTGCTGGGGGCACTCATGTCGGAGGTTGGCACGCTGCAAGAGAACGTGCTCCTCCCACAGGGACGGCACTCCAGTGGTCTGTCCGTCCGTGAGATCGACATCCTCCGCCTCATCGCCGAAGGGCACGACACCGGAGTCATCGCGACGAAGCTCGCCTATTCCGAGCGCACGATCAAGTACACGCTGCACCAGTTGATGACCCGCCTCCAGCTTCGCAACCGGTCGCACGCGGTCGCGTTCGCGATGCGCCAGGGGCTGCTCTGACCGCACCGCCGCTCAGACACAGTGCTCTACAACCCGAAAAACTGCCCCGGCGGTCAGGTGATGGTCGCCGGGGCAGTGGTGTGGGGTGTCAGTGCGAGTCGGGCACCTGGAGCACGCGGAGCATGTCTGCGGTCACGACGCGGAAGAGGCGCCCGGGGCGTATGACCTTGCAGGGGAACGCGTTTGTGCGGGCGAGATGGTAGGCGTGGGTGCGCCCGAAGCCGAATGCGCGACCGGCTGTCTCCAGGTCGACGGTGGGTGGGAGGTCGAGGAGGTCGCGAGTGGTCATCGGCTGTTCAGTAGTCATGTGGGTCATTTCGGCGCAGCTCCGGCCTGGAAATGGAACAGGTTGGGTCCTCGTGGCGCACTGTACGTCATGGGTTGATACCGCACAACAGCGTCTGTACTTTGGGTCAACATGGAGCAACTCGATTGGTCAGCCCGCGTCAGCCGGACGATTGCGCAAGAGGTGCGACGCCACCGGCTTGCCCGGGGCATGAGTGCGCAGCAGCTCGCGGACGCCTGCGATCGGCTGGGTTCGCCCATGCCCAGAACGGTGATCTCCAACATCGAGAACGGCCGGCGCGGCAACGTGACCGTGGCCGAGGTCGGCATCCTGGCGGCGGCGCTGGAGGTGGCGCCGGCGGCGCTCGTTTTCCCCGTCGGCTACGCCGAGGAGGTCGAGCACCTGCCTGGCCGTACGGTTCCGCCGCTGGAGGCCGCGGACTGGTGGAACGGTGAGGCTGGTGCTTCCGATGGGTGGGCCCTGACGCTCCTGCGGAAGCACCGGCGGCTGGAGACCCAGATCCGCCGTGTCTACAAGGGGATCTGGGAGCAGGCCATCTCTGATTACCGGTGGAACGGT
Source organism: Streptomyces sp. NPDC102437 (assembly GCF_044765565.1). Taxonomy (NCBI): domain Bacteria; kingdom Bacillati; phylum Actinomycetota; class Actinomycetes; order Kitasatosporales; family Streptomycetaceae; genus Streptomyces; species Streptomyces sp. NPDC102437. The sequence continues at coordinate 204,686 of NZ_JBIWKI010000013.1, forward strand.
GAAGCCGCCGGGCCGGAGGCCGAGGGGGCCCGGCAGCTTGCCGAGGAGATGAAGCAGCAGCTTCACGAGCTCCGGGACGAGATCGCACGGCGAGGGCTGACCCTCCCGCCGCTTGCAGGGCTGGACCGGCAGGCCTAGCCGGGCCGGGACTGCCTGTTACCCACGGGCGCGCTGCGCCCTTCACGAAGCACGACGGAGGGGAATCAGTCATGCCCGGAGCACGGCGGGCCGGCGGGATCACGAAGCGGTGTGAGTGCCGCGACGAGGGCGGGAAGCGTCTCGGTCAGGAGTGCCCGCAGCTGTCGAAGCGTGCGCACGGCAACCACCAGTTGAGGCAGGAGCTGCCGGCCGACGCGGAGGGGGCGCGGCGGACGTTCCGGCGCACCGGGTACGGGACGGTGAAGGACGCGCAGAGTGACTTGGACCGTATCCGCGCCATCCTCGATCTGGTCGAGGACGATGAGGACGGGGCCCGGCGTGTGGGTGACCTGTTGGCGGCCGTGATGCGGGACCGTGCGCCGATCCCGGACCTGGCGGAGGTGAAGCGGAAGCTGGTCGGCGGTGTGGCGATGGACTCCGCTATGACCGTGGGTGAGTGGCTGGAGGAGTGGATCGAGTCCAAGAAGACGAAGAGGAGGACGACAGCCGGCTACCGGTCCCACATCCGCGTGCACCTGGGGCCGGGGGTCGGGCATTACCGGCTGGACCGCTTCAATGTCGCCCACGCGCAAGCGTTCTTCGACTCGATCGACGAGCAGAACGAGATCATCGCGGCGGAGAATGCGCAGCGCCGGGAGCAGGAGGCGCGCTGTAAATGGGGGAAGGCGTCCCGGCCCCCGGCGGCGGAGTCGGCGCGCCTCGCTGTGGAGCGGGAGAAGCTGGCGGCGATGCCGCCCTACCGGCTCATCACCGGGGCTGCGACGAAGCAGCGCATCAGGGCCACGCTGCGGACCGCGCTGAACTCCGCCATCCGCCGGCAGCTCATCACGTTCAACCCGGCGTCGTGGGTGGAGCTGGCGTCCGGGAAGCGGCCCAAAGGTCTGCTGTGGACGGACCGGCGCGTCGAGCGCTGGAGGCAGACCGGGGAGAAGCCGAGCGCGGTCATGGTCTGGACGCCGGAACAGATCGGGCAGTTTCTCGACGAGGCGGAGGAGTCGCGCCTGTATGCGTTCTTTCACCTGATCGCGTTCCGGGGTCTGCGCCGCGGTGAGGGCGTCGGCCAGGACGAGGTGAACACCGACTTGGACAGCCAGGAGATCACGATCTCCAAGGAGCTCGTGGTCGACAACTGGCAGGTCTACGAAGACACGCCGAAGACCGAGGAGGCCGCCGGAACGATCGGGTTGGACTCGGTCAGTGTCGCTGTCCTTCGAGCGCACCGCATCCGGAAGGCGGCCGAGCGTGACGCCTGGAACGAGCGGGCGGCACGGGAGCGGGCGGAGGGCAAGGACACACCCGATTGGGTGGACACGGGCAAGGAGTTCACCGACGTCGATGGCACGTGGTTGCACCCGGAGAAGGTGAGCGAGGAATTCCGGCGAATCTGCCGGAGAGCGGACCTGCCGCCGATCAACCTCCGCGATCTCAGGCACTGCGCGGCCACGCTCATCCACGCGGGCGGCGGCGACCTCCACGCCATCAAGGAGACGCTGCGGCATGGCACGACGCAGCTCGCGGGCGACACGTACACCTCGCTGCTGAAGGAGGTGGACCTGAGCATTGCGGAGCGGGCCGCGGCGCTGGTGCCGAGGGCCCGAAGGGGTGACGCCGCGCCGGTTGCCGAGTAGCGTCATGGGGGTCGAATCGGGTCGGCGTTACCGCAGGTCGGGGGCCCGTCCCGCTCGCCCCTTGCTCGCCCGATGCTCGCCCGAACGCTCCATAATGAGGCGTCACGGCGTGACACCAGCCGTCATGAAGGCCGGGGTGAGGATGCACGGAAAGGGTGCGTGACCAGCACTTTCCGGCAGTGTCCGACAGTGGGTGTCACCAGGTGACACAGAGCAGGGTGGGCCCGCAGCGGACTCATAATCCGTCGGCCGTGGGTTCGAGTCCCACCCGCCCCACCGAACAACTTCAGGAAGAATCGTTCTGACCTGGGGAAACGTGTTTTTGCGAGGGTGCCTCGCGGCTGTGACCCGGGCATTGACGCCCATTCCGCCCGCCACCGCGGCGAGGCGTGGCGGCGGGCGGGCTGAGTCCGGCACTGAGGAGTTGCTCGAAGGTGGGCGTGGGGCTGCCCCTCACTGGAAGTGCTTGCTGATCCGCGAGGCGGGAACGGCCGTGTGCGCTTCTGGGGTGACGGGGCACGATGATGCGCAACCGCGCCTCGATCCACTCGTCGTCGGCCCCTTGTGTCTTGGGGGGCGCTGAGGCTCCGACGGGGCTTCGTCGACGCGACTGCCCCCGTAACTCCCCTCGTTTCGACGGGGCTTCGGTGAAAGCTGATCCGTTCGTTCGCGATTCGGCCGGATCGCTGTCACCGGCATCAGCGTGCCGCATAGGGAGCCTTCCCGGCGAATCACCCATCCCCGTTCGGGCAGGGCCCGTGTCCATGGGCTTCGGCTCCGCCCTGTCGGCCGGACCGGGTGCGGGATCGACAGATCGCACCCACCGTTACGGAGCGTAATCGCTTGGTGTGTAGGGGTTCGCCCTGGCTTCCGAGGTCCCCTGCGACGCGGAGGTGATCCGGTGGGGCTGATTCCTGCCCGCTCCGCTGTCGGTGTTCCGGCGGAGCGTTATGGCCCGCGTGTACATGCAGGCGTCGGGGCTCTCGCCGTGAGCCGTCCACTTCCTGCCTATTTGCCCCCACCTGCGTTACATGTCCGGAGAGTCACCTGTGACAACGCTCCGAAGGATTAAGGTATTTCGTCACCTTTAATCCTTGATTACGGCTTCTACGACTTGTTGGTCGCAGGGGTCGGACGTAGTGTCGAAAGTGCCGCTGCAGGAGCAAGGAGCGGCACAGTGAACTCCTCCAGAGGAGGCGAAGATGAAGGTTCGCAGCATCTTCGACCACAGGGACGGCGGTCGCGGCGGATACGGTGGCCGTGGCGGTTACGGTGGCCGTGGCGGATACGGCGGTCGTGGTTACGGCGACCGTGGTTTCGGCGGACGCGGACGCGGACGCGGGTTCGGCGGCTACTTCGACGACTACGGCTACGGCCGTGGTGGACGCTGGGGTTGCTGACACCCTTCACTCCCGATCCCTGACATCAACTCGAGGCAGGCTCGCGCAGCGCGCGGGTCGGCCTCGTCTTGTGGGGACCTGTTCCCATGGCTACTGCCCATAGTCCGAGCACCTCTGCGATGTGATGCTCATGCGCTTTCACAGCCCGCTCCAGCGTTCCGCCCGTGACGAGGAGCCGCCCGAGGACCCGGTGACGGATGTTCCGATCCGCACCGACCCCGTCAGCATCATGGCGTCCTTCCGGCGCTTCTGGCCTCTGACCAGAGGCGACCGGCGCTGGCTCGTCGTCATCTTCCTGTGTGCGGTCCTGGCCGCCCTCGCCGAGACCATCACCGTCCTGCTGTTCGCCGAACTCACCGACAAAGCCCTGCAGACCGGCACGGTCAGCGCCTTCTGGAAGCCCGCCGGTCAGTGGCTCGCAGTGGCGGTCGCCGGTGCGGTGGTGGGGTACCTGGGCAGTTCGCTCGCGGTCTGGACCGCCGAACGCTTCGTGCTGAGGCTGCGGGCCCGCGTCTTCGGCCATATCCAGAAGCTCCCGCCGCACTTCTTCCAGCGCAATCGCCGCGGCGACCTGGTGGAGCGGCTGACGGGCGACGTCGAGGCCATCGAGGCGCTCGTGGTCTCCGGCATCGTCGGGGCGGCGTCGGCGCTGTTCGGCACCGTCTTCTACGCCGGTGCCGCCCTGCTGCTGCGCTGGGACCTGGCCCTCGCCACCTTCGTCATGGTTCCGATCCTGCTGCTCGTCACTCGCGGGTTCGCCAAGCCCCTGCGCGCGGTGTCCCGGCGCGGCCGGGCGGCGGACGGTGCCATCACCGCCGTGGTCGAGGAGACCCTGGTCAACGTGGTCATGACCCAGGCGTACAACAGGCAGCAGGACGAGGAGGACCGGCTCAGCAGCAAGGCGCGGCTCCGGTTGAGGACCGCGGTGAAGGCCGTCCGCCTCACCGAGTTCTATGAGCAGTTCATCGAAGTCCTCGAAACGCTGTGCGTCCTCACCATCATCGGGCTGGGGGCATGGGAGATCTCGGCCGGCCGGATGACCCTCGGACAACTGCTGGCCTTCGCCGCCTTCATCGGGTACCTCTACCCGCCGATCCGTTCGCTGGGCCAGCTCGGTCTGACGGCCACCGCCGCGACCGCGGGCGCCGAACGACTGCTGGAGATCCTCGATGCCGAGCCCGCCGTCACCGAACCGGGCGACTCGGTGCCGGTGCCGGAGCGCAGCCGGGCGCTCGGCGAGGTGGAAGCGCGTCAGGTCTTCTTCCACTACCCCGGCAGCGACGAGACGGTGCTCAGGGACCTCTCGTTCACCGCAAGTCCCGGGGAACTGCTGGTCATCACCGGTCCCAGCGGCGCGGGCAAGTCGACGCTGGCCGCGCTGCTGCTCAGGTTCTACGACCCGGACGCCGGCAGCGTCCTGCTGGACGGCGTCTCCGTGGACGGGATGCCGCTGACCTATCTACGCCGGAACATCACGCTGCTGCCGCAGGACACGCTTGTCCTGCACGACACCATCGAGGAGAACATCGGCTGTGGACGCCCCGACGCGAGCCACGACGATGTCGAGCGGGCCGCGCGGGCGGCCGACGCCCACGCGTTCATCGAGGTTCTGCCGGAGGGATATGACACCGTCATATCCACCGGCACCTCCCGGCTCTCCGGCGGCCAGTTGCAGCGCATCGCCATCGCCCGCGCCATGCTGCGCGACGCCCCTGTGCTCCTCCTCGACGAACCCACGACCGGCCTCGACCGGCTGGCCGCGGAACGCATCCTGGAGCCCCTGCGGCGGCTGGCCCGCGGCCGCACCACCATCGTGATCACTCATGATCTGGCCCTGGCCGCGGACGCCGACCGCATCCTCGTACTGGACGAGGGGAGCCTGGTGGAATCCGGCACGCACACCCAACTTCTCGGCAGGAGCGGCCTGTACGCCACGCTCTTCGAGCGCCGTTCCCGGCCGCACAACGGAACCGTCTACAAGTCCGCCCGGCCGTCAGGGATCCATCGGAGATAGCCGGGCGGCGCCACGGAGCCGTTACGTCACTGCCGCGGCGGCCGGTTCCCGACGGCGGCCGGACCGCCGGAGAACTGCTGGTGGTTACCATCCGCTGTGACCGAAACGACCGAAGGACCCGCTCCCCGCGCCCGAATACTCGCCGATCTGACGCCGCTGCGGACCTCCCCCGACTACCGGCGGCTCTGGTTCGGGAACACGGTCTCCTGGATCGGGCAGGGGATGACGTCGCTCGCCGTGTCGCTTCAGGTCTACGACATCACCGGGTCCGCGTTCTCGGTCGGGCTGATCGGGTTCTGCTCGTTCCTGCCGCTGGTCGTCTTCGGGCTGTACGGCGGTGCCGTCGCCGATACCATCGACCGGCGGAAGCTCGGCCTGGCCAGCTCCGCCGGGTCGTTCCTGCTCTCCGTCGCCCTGGTCGTCATCGCCGTCGCGGGCGTGGAGCAGGTGGGGCTGCTGTACGCGATCGTCTGCCTCCAGGCGGCCTGCTTCGCGGTCAACTCACCGGCCCGCAGCTCGATGATCGCCCGGCTGCTGCCGGCCGAGCAGCTGCCCGCAGCCAACGCCCTCACCTCCATGACCAGCACCACCGGCATGCTGGTCGGGCCGATGCTCGGCGGGCTCGTCGTCGGCTGGTGGGGTTACCGGGCCGCGTACACCGTCGACGCCGTCACCTTCACCGCCTCGCTCTACGCGATGTGGCGGCTGCCCGCCATGCTGCCGGAGCGGGAGGAGGGCGTGGGGCACAAGCGGGCGTCCGTCGCGGACGGGCTGCGCTTCCTCGGGACCAGGCCCAATCTCCGGATGACCTTCTTCACCGATCTGTGCGCCATGGTGCTGGCCCACCCCCGGGCGCTCTTCCCCGTCGTCGCCGTCCTCTGGTACGGCGGCGACGCGAAGACCACCGGGCTGCTGGTCGCCGCCCCGGCGCTCGGGGCGCTGCTCGGCGGGGTGTTCTCCGGATGGCTGGGGCGCGTCCGGCGCCACGGTCTCGCCGTGCTGGTCGCCGTCGCCTGCTGGGGCACCGCCATCGCGGTCTTCGGTCTGACCCGGCAGCTCTGGCTCGGGCTGGTCTTCCTGGCGCTCGCCGGGTGCGCGGACACCACCTCGATGGTCTTCCGCAACACCATGCTCCAGGCGGCCGTGCCGGACGAGATGCGAGGACGGCTTCAGGGCGTGTTCATCGTCGTGGTGGCGGGCGGACCGAGGCTCGGCGACTTCGTGGCGGGATCGGTCGCCGACCTCGCCTCGCCCGGCCTGGCGGTGACCGGGGGCGGGATCGCCTGTGTCGTCGCGGTGACCCTGCTGGGGCTGCGGTGGCGCGGGTTCGCCCGGTACGACGCGCGGAACCCGCAGCCCTGACCAGTCCCTGCCCCTGGTACGACGCGCGGAACCCGCAGCCCTGACCAGTCCCTGCCTCATTCCCCGGGCGGCCCCACCACCGAGCGGGCGAAGCCCAGCTCCACCAGGTCCTGGGGGCGCAGCCGCAGCTGGTCGGCCGTGGCACGCACCTCGTCCGGGGCGCGCTTCAGGATCGCCGCCGCCAGTTCCGGGGCGATGACCGAGAAGTAACTGTCCCGGGTGACATGGGTGTTCCCCGGCGCCGCCAGCGCCAGCGCGCCGCCCGAGCCGCCCTCGCCGATCACCAGGGTGGTGACGGGGACCCGGGCCTCGGCTATCGCCGCGAAGGCGTCGGCGATGGCGGCGCCCGCCCCGGCCTGCTCCGCCGCCGCGTCGTTGGCCGCGCCGGGGGTGTCGACCAGGGTGAGCACGGGGACGCCGATCCGGTCCGCCAGCCGGATCACCCGGGCCGCCGTGCGGTAGCCGGCCGGGCGGGTCGCGGTGCCGCACTGGGCCACGTACGCGATCGAGCGGCCCTCGCGCCGTCCGAAGCCGCAGAGCAGCCCCGGGTCCGTACCGCCGCACCGGTCGCCGACGAGCGGGAGGCGGTGTTCGAAGTACGCGTCCAGATACGCCTCGGCGCGCGGCCTTGCGGCCGAGCGGGCCTGCTGTACCGCGTCCCAGCCGGTCACCGGGAGGCCGGTGGCGGACAGTGCGTCCGGCACCGGGGCGGGCGCTGCGGGGGAGTCCGGGGCGTGCAGCGCCCGCAGCCAGCGGGCCACCGTCTGCGGGAGCTCCTCCGGCGGGACGACCGCGTCGACCTGGCCCGCCGCCAGCTGGCCCTCGGCGGTGTACGCGTGCGGGTCCGCGTCCGGCGGCCGTACCCGGGAACCGGCGAACCCGACCTGGGCGCCCGGCAGCGCCAGGATCACATCGGCGCCCGCCCCCAGCGTGGCCCAGCCGCCGCCCGTCGTCGGGTCGCGCAGGACCGCGATCTGGGCCGGGCCCGCCGCCCGCAGCCGCGCCGAGGCGCGGGCCACCCGCTGGAGCTGGCTCAGGGCGACCATCCCCTCCTGCATCCGGCTGCCGCCCGTCGCGATCAGCGAGACCAGCGGCAGCCCCCGCCTCCGGGCGGCCTCGTACGCGGCCACCAGCCGGTCCCCGGTGCGCTGCCCCAGCGAACCGCCCAGGAACCCGAACTCGAACGAGACCAGGACGCAGCGCCGGCCGCCGAGCGAGGCGAGGCCGTGGACGACGGACTCCTCCTCGCCGGTACGGGCGGTGGCACGGGCCCGGGACTCCCCGTATCCGGCCCAGGACAGCGGTCCGTTCCCGGCGTCCGGAGCACCGGTCCCGGAGGTGAGCTCCTCGAACTCCGTGGTGAGGGCCGCGATCGCGGCCCGCGCGCCCATCCGGTCAGCCATGGAGCGACCGCTTCATGATCTTGCCGAGGTCGTTGCGGGGCAGCGCGTCCAGGTAGCGGACCGTGCGCGGGCGCTTGTGCGGGGACAGCTGGGCGGCCACATGGTCCGCGAGCTGCCGCTCGGACGGCGGCGCGGCCGGGTCGGCCGGCACCACCCAGGCGACGATCCGCTCGCCCAGGTCCGGGTCCGGTTCACCGGTGACGGCCGCCTCGCGGACACCGGGGTGGTCCAGCAGCGCGTTCTCGATCTCCCCGGCACCGATCTTGTAACCGCCGCTCTTGATCAGGTCGGTGGCCTTGCGCCCGACGATCCGTACGTAGCCGTCGGCGTCCCGGGTGGCCATGTCCCCGGTGCGGAACCAGCCGTCCTCGGTGAGTGCGGCGGCCGTGGCGTCGGGGCGGTTCAGATAGCCGGTGAAGAGGTTCGGGCCGCGCACCTGGATCTCGCCGATGGCGTCGGGGCCGCCGTCCCCGGACAGGACGGTGCCGTCCTCCTCGACCAGGCGGAGCTCCACGCCGCGCAGGGGTGCGCCGACCGTGCCGGGGCGCGGCTCGCCGTCGGCCCGGACGCCGGTGTTCATCAGGGTCTCCGTCATGCCGTACCGCTCGATGACCCGGCGGCCGGTGGCCGCCGCGATCCGCTCGTGGTCGTGCACCGGCAGTGCGGCCGACCCGGACACCAGCAACCGGGCGCCGGCCAGCGCCTTGGCCAGATTGTCCGCGCCGGGGCCGTCGAGGGCCTCGGCCAGCCGGTGGTACATCGTCGGCACGCCGAAGAGCATGGTGCCGCCGGACGACAGCTCCCGGGCCACCCCCTCGGTGGAGAACCTGCCCAGGTGGCGCACCGATCCGCCCCGGCGCAGCGGCCCGAGCACGCCCAGGATCAGGCCGTGCACATGGAACAGCGGAAGGGCGTGGACGAGCACGTCGTCGCCGGTCCACTGCCAGGCGTCCTCCAGCGCGTCGAGCGAGGCGGCGATCGCCCGCCGCGGCAGGATCGCGCCCTTGGGCGGGCCGGTGGTGCCGGAGGTGTAGACGATCAGCGCGGGGTACTCCGGGGAGGGCTCGGGGAGCGGGGCGAGGGAGCCCTCGGCGGCCGTGTCGACGTCGATGCGCTCCAGCGCCCCCAGCACCGGCGGGAGAGTGTCGCCCGCCCCGGCCAGCACCATGGCCGGTTCGCTGTCGGACACGATGTGGGCGAGTTCCCGCGTCCCCGTCTTCGGGTTGAGCGGAACCGCCGGCACCCCGGCGTACAGCGCGGCCACGACGGCCACCACCGTCTCGGGGGTGGGGGCGGCCCAGATCGCGACCCGCCCGGCTCTGGCGAGACGTCCGGCGAGCGCGGCGGAGGCGGCGGCCAACCGCTCGTAGGTCATGGTGTGTTCGCCGAACCGGGTGGCTTCCCGGATCGAACCGTCATCCGGCACAGAGAGAAGAGGGGTCACCCACCGCACCTTATGGGCTGCGCCAGGTGAAAGACCCTAGTCCCGCTGGAGTCCCCGCATGCGGCCGTACGCGTACACGCATCCCGCCAGGGCCAGGTCGGACAGCAGCATGAAGCCGATCGAGTACGAGCCCTTCGCGCTGTAGATCGCGCCCATCACCAGCGGCGGGACGAAGCCGCCCAGGCCGCCCATCGCGCCGACGATCCCGGTCACGCTGCCCACCTTGGCCTGCGGTGTCACCTGCGAGACCAGGGCGAAGACGCTGCCGCTCGCGGTGCCCAGGCCCGCCGCCATGCAGAGCAGCGCGATCGTGCCGCCCGGGGCCAGCGGCGGATCGAAGGCCTGGACGATCGCCATCAGGGCGGCCATGCCGAGCGCCGCCGCCGTGACCAGGGCCGGGTGGAAGCGGTCCGAGAGCCAGCCGCCGAGCGGCCGGAAGACGACCGTGACCAGGGCGAACCCGGCAGCCTTCGTGCCGGCGTCGGTGGGCGACAGGTCGTACCAGGTCTTCAGATACGTGGGGAGGTAGACGCCGAACGCGACGATTCCGCCGAAGCCGATCGCGTACAGCGCGGACAGCTCCCAGGTGACCCGCAGCCGTCCGGCACCGGCCAGCCGGTGGCCGAGCGAGTCGGTCGGCACCGGGCGGCCCGGCCGGTCGCTGACCAGCACCGCGGCCAGCCCCGCGTACACCACGAGGGCCGCCGCGACCACCAGGTACGGCAGGTTCTCGCCGTGCCCGGCGATCCTGGGGGTGAAGTACCCGGACAGCGCGACACCGCCCATCCCCATGCCGAAGATCCCGAGCGCCAGGCCCCGCTCGGCGGGCGGGAACCACGAGTTGACCAGCGGGATGCCGATCGCGAACGTGGTGCCGCCCAGGCCCAGCAGAAAGCCCACGACGAGCATCGCGCCGAAGGAGTCCCGCGCCGGGATCAGCAGCAGCACGGGCACGATGGTGAGCGCCGAGACCAGCGGGAACATCAGCCGCGCACCGTACTTGTCGGTGAGCGCGCCCGCCGGGATCCGGCCCAGCGAACCGACCAGCACCGGCACCGCCACCAGCAGCGACTGCTCGAACGAGGTCAGCCCCAGCCGTTCCTTGTAGTCCCCGGACAGCGGCGCGATCAGGTTCCAGGCCCAGAAGGTGAGCCCGAAACCGATCGTGGCCATCACGAGATTGCGATAGGCGGCCGCGGACGGCGCGTCGACCGTTGCGGGGGACTGCTTGACGGCTGTGTCCACCCCCTCAGTCAAGGGCGGGCACCCGCCCCGGGCCTGCCGGAATGCGCCATCCGGGTCACCCGAGACGCGGGAGCCGGGTACAGGGGCGGGGTACCGGCCGACACGACTTGCACAGTCACGAACCGGACAAAGCTGCGACAATCACAGTATGGACCGGTTGGACAGAGAAATCCTCGGCATCCTCCAGGAGGATGCCCGGATCTCGTACCGCGATCTGGGCGTACGGGTCGGGCTCAGCGCCAACGCGGCGGCCGACCGGGTGCGCAGGCTGCGCCGCGACGGTGTCATCCGCGGCTTCACCGTGATCATCGACCCGGCCGCGGACACCCGCACCGGCCTCGTCGTCTTCATCGACGTGACGCTGCGGATGGACACGACCAACGAGGTGTTCGAGCGGGCGGTGCTCGCCCTGCCCGGCATCACCGAGGTGGTCCATGTGACCGGTGGCCACGACTATCTCGTACGGGCCACCGTCGCCGACACCACCGCCCTGGACGGGCTGCTGCGCAGGCTGAAGCGGGAGGCCGGGGTCGCCCACTCCAGCACCCGGGTCGCGCTCAGAGCGGCGCCTGCCAGGTGACGGCCTTCGACTCCGAACCGTCCTCGTCGCGGCCGTCGTCGGTGACCGTCAGCCGGACCGCGGCCCGCCCGTCCGCCGGCCCGGCCGTCGCGTCCACCGCCACCTCGATCGCCGACACCCCGGCCCGCCGGTGCGCGGCCGCGAGAGCGCTCCGCAGCGCGGCGAGCAGCTGCCGGTCCACGGGATCCCGGACCAGCGCGTCGACCGCCCCGGTGAAGTGCACCGACGGCGGGAAGCCGAGCACGGCGGCGGCACCCGCGGTCTCCCGCAGCACCCGGCCGCGGAAGGTGGCGGGGGCCTCGGCGGGCGGCTGCTGGAGGGCGAAGATCGCCGTCCGTACCTCCTGAATGGTGGAGTCCAGCTCGTCGACGGCCCTGCCGAGCAGCTCGTCGGTGTCCGGGGCGGCGGCCCTGCGGCGGGTCGACTCCAGCATCATCTCGGTCGCGAACAGCCGCTGGACCACGAGGTCGTGCAGATCGCGGGCGATCCGGTCCCGGTCCTCGTACACCGCGAGCTGCTCCCGGTCGTGCCGGGCGTTCGCCAGGACCAGCGCCAGCGCGGCCTGCGAGGCGAACTGCGTGGCCAGCAGCCGGTCCAAGGCCGTGTACGGGCGGTCGCCGCGCCGCCGGGGCAGGGCGAGGGTGCCGATCAGCCGCCCGTCGCTCTGCAGCGGCAGCATCATGCTCGGGCCGAACCGTGACCGCACATGCGTCGTCATCCGCGGATCGGTCGCCGAGTCCTCGATGAACACCGGTTCCCCGCCGAGCAGTTGGACCAGCACCGCCGAGCCGGGCGCGATGGCCGTACCGACGATCCCGGCCGGGTCGTCGAGCGTGGCGGCGGTGACGATCTCCATCCCGCCCTCCTCGTCGGGCTGGAGGATGACCCCGGCGCAGGCGTCGGCGAGCTTCCTGGCCCCTTCGGCGACGGTCATCAGCGCGTCGGCCGCGCTTCCGCCGGTCAGCAGTGCGGTGGTGACGGCGGCCGCCCCTTCGATCCAGCGCTCCCGCTGCCGGGCCGCCGCGTACAGCCGGGCGTTGGCGATCGCGCCGCCGGCCTGGGCGGCCAGTGCCCTCAGCACCGCCGCGTCCGAGTCGGTGAAGCGGCCGCTGTGCTTCTCGGTGAGGTAGAGGTTGCCGAAGACCTGGTCCTGGACCCGGATCGGCGCCCCGAGGAAGGACCGCATCGCCGGAGGGCCGGGCGGCATCCCGCCGGCCCGCGGGTCGGCGGTCGGATCGTCGCGACGCAGCGGTTCCGCCCCGTCGGCCAATGTGTCGGGCATCCCCAGGTGGCCGTCCGGGAACCGGCCGGTCCGCTGCCGCTCGGTGTCGTCGAGCCCCGTGGTGTACAGCTCGCCGATGGTGCCGCGCTCCGGGTCGAGCACGCCGAGCGAGCCGTACCGGGCCCCGGTCAGCGTCGTGGCGGTGTCCACGATCTGCTGGAGCACGACCCGTAGTTCGAGATCGGAGCCGATGCTCAGCACGGCTTCCAGAAGCATCGACAGCGGCGGCTTCTCCGGGGCGGGGGACGCGGCCGGGGCCGCCCCGGACGGTCCCGCGTCCGTCGTCTCGTCGGTCATGCGCCGCACCCCCGGGGTGTGTTCAGCAGGCGAGCGGGTCGAGGACCAGCGGCTCGATCTTCCCGTCCAGCATGGCACCGAGCCCCAGCACCGCGCAGACGTCCGGCCGCTCCGCGATATGGACCAGCATTCCCGTCGCGTCCCGCAGCATCTGGTCGAGGCCGGGCAGCAGCGCGCTCCCGCCGACCATCATGATGCCGCAGTCCACGAGGTCGGCCACCAGATCGGGCGGGCAGTCGCGCAGGATCGTGCCCAGCCCGTCCAGCACCGCGGTGAGCGGGGCGTGGATGGCCTGCCGTACCGCGGCGGTGTCCACGTGCACCGAGCGGGCCAGTCCGGTCGCCACGTCACGGCCGTGGATCTCGGTCGTGGCGGGCTCCTTCGAGCTCAGGCCGTTGCCGCTGAGCGCCAGCTGCAGGGGGCGCACGGACTGGCTCGGCAGCATCAGCTCGTGGTGCTGACGCAGATACTGGATCACCGCGTGATCGATGGCGTCGCCGCCCACCGGGATGCGTACGGCGCTCACGATCGAACCGAGCGAGAGCACCGCGATCTGGGTGGTCGCCGCCCCGCACACCATGATCATGGTGGCGGTCGGCTGCTCGACCGGCAGTCCGCAGCCGACGGCCGCCGCGATCAGGGTGTCGACCAGCTCGACCCGCCGGGCGCCGATCCCGACCATCGTCTCGACGGCGGCCCGCTGGGCGAGCGGATCGCTGTCGTGCGGGGTGCAGGCGGCGGCCCGCAGCCGGGGCTTGCGCCGCAGCTGCCGGCGGAGCTTCTCGCCGAGCAGATGGCGGAGCATGCGCTGGGCCATCTCGATGTCGATGACGGTCCCGCCGGTGACCGGCCGGGTCACCCGGATGTAGTCGGGGGTGCGGCCCGTCATCTGTTCGGCGAGCGCGCCGACGGCGATGAGCGACCCGGTGCGGGTGTTCACCGCGGCGACGCTCGGCTCGTCGACGACGAGCCCGAGGCCCTTGACGTACACCCGGGTCCGGGCGGCCCCGAGGTCGACGGCGACATGGCAGCGGCGCAACTGCTCAAGACTGACGGTCACGGCAGGTCTCCCGAGAACGCGGAAGGTGGCACCGGCGGCAGCCGGTTCTGTCCCGCAATCGTGCGCCGTTCGGAGGTGTGGCGCGCGTTGGGATGCGCCGTAGGAGGGGCCTGTGGGGCGGCCCCTGGCTGACGGGCCGGCAGGAGGGGCGCGGTACGCGAAGGAGGCGCGGTACGCGGGAATCAGCCCGGCAGCAGCCGCTGGAGGAGTCCCCAGGTGAACTCGGCGACGTACGGCTCGCCCGTGCCAGGATCGGTGATCGCGAGCGCCCACCGGGCCGGGGCGCCGCCCTCCATCGGGCGAGCCGGTGCGAAGGCCCGCGCCACCTCGTCGACCGTGCCCGACCAGGGGCGAAGGTCCTCGGCCGTGCGCAGTTCGGGGCCCGGCGCCCCCGGCGCCCGCACCAGCCACTCGTTCCACACCGCGCCGCCCGGCGCGACCATCACCTCGAACCACAGGTCAGGCCACAGCACCGTCCGCCAGCGCAGCGCGTCGCACTCCAGGTCGCCGACGGTGCGGCGGACGGACGACAAGGGTTCGCCGAGCACCGAACGGTAGCGGCGCAGCGCGCCCCGCCCGCCGGGCGCCCGCACCATGGCCTGCCAGCGGCGGTTGGCCTCCCGCATCTCGGCGGTCGAGGCGCCCAGCTCGTGCCGGGCGTCCTCGACGAGGCCGGGCTGGTGGTCGGCCATCCGGCGCAGCAGGACGAGCTGGAACTCACGGGGGCCGAAGGGCGCGGTCATGGTCTCAACGGTTCCACACCCGCGATCCCGGCTTCAACGGTTCCACACCCGCGATCCCGGCTTCAACGATTCCCCACCGGGACCCTGACCGCCCTGACCACCGGACGGCCCCGGCTCGCCCAGCATCCGGTGCAGCAGGTCTCGCAGCATCGTCCGGTCCTCGTCCGACAGCTCGGCCAGCGGCTCCCGGGCGAAGGTGAGCGAATCGCGCAGCTGCCGCGCGGTCCGGGCGCCCAGCGCCGTGGGAGCGGCCAGCTTCACCCGCCGGTCGGCCGGATCGGGCCTGCGCTCCACCAGGCCGCGGGTCTCCAGCCGGTCGACGATGCCGGTCACGTTCGACGGCTCGCACTTCAGCTTCTGGGCGATCCTGCGCATGGGCATCGGCTCCAGCGAGAGCAGCCCCAGCACCCGGGCCTGGGCGCCGGTGAGCGAGTGCGCTGCCGCCGCCTCGTCGTACTCCTCGTAGTAGCGCGCCACGACGGTACCGATGAGCTCGACGACTTCGAGAGTCAGAGGGTCTGTGCGGGAGGTGGCCATGACACCCAGGATAGCCCGTTGCTTGACAACATGAAATATTCAGGAGCATGGTTGTTTCACCACCTGAAGTACTTTGCTCCCCTGGTGCGGCCCCACCGCCCGGCCGGAGTTTCCCCCACCTCGTAGGACATTGAGGAGAACCCGAGCCCATGTCAGCAGCACTTCCCACGTCCGGCCGTGAATGGCACCTCGTCGCCCGCCCCCACGGCTGGCCGAAGGCCGAGGATTTCGCGCTGCGTGAGGTCCCGGTCGCCGCTCCCGGCGAGGGCCGTGTCCTCGTCCGCAATCTGCACTTCTCGGTCGACCCGTACATGAGGGGCCGGATGAACGACGTGAAGTCGTACACCCCGCCCTTCAAGCTCGACCACCCCATGGACGGCGGAGCGGTCGGCGAGGTCATCGCCTCGAACGCCGACGGCTTCGCGGTCGGCGACCACGTCCTGCACGGTCTCGGCTGGCGCGAGTACGCCGACGTCCCGGCCAAGCACGCCGTGAAGGTCGACGCCTCGCTCGCCCCGCTCTCCGCCTACCTAGGCGTGCTCGGCATGACCGGGCTCACCGCCTACGCGGGCCTCTTCGACGTCGCCTCCTTCAAGGAGGGCGACGCCGTCTTCGTCTCCGGCGCGGCCGGCGCCGTCGGCAGCCAGGTCGGCCAGATGGCGAGGATCAAGGGCGCCTCGCGGGTCATCGGCTCGGCCGGCTCCGACGAGAAGGTCAAGCTCCTCGTCGAGGAGTACGGCTTCGACGCCGCCTTCAACTACAAGAACGGCCCGGTCGCCGACCAGCTGCGCGAGGCCGCCCCGGACGGCATCGACGTCTACTTCGACAACGTCGGCGGCGAGCACCTCGAAGCGGCGATCTCCTCGCTCAACCTGCACGGCCGCGTCACCGTCTGCGGAATGATCGCCCAGTACAACGCGACCGAGCCGACCCCCGGCCCGCGCAACCTCGCCCTCGTCATCGGCAAGCGGCTGCGCATCCAGGGCATGCTCGTCGCCGACCACGCCGACCTCCAGCCGCAGTTCGTCCAGGACGTCGCCGGCTGGCTGGCCTCGGGCGAGCTGAAGTACCGCGAGACCTCCGTCGAGGGCATCGAGAACGGCTTCGACGCCTTCCTCGGTCTGCTGCGCGGCGAGAACACCGGGAAGATGATCGTCTCCCTCGCCTGACAGCCGCTTTGGCGGACCGGTTAGGCTCACCCACAGGCCGTCGCGATCGTGGGCGCGAGTCGCGGCGCACAGCAGGAGGAACACCCAGCATGACCATTCAGGACATAACCGTTGCCTACACCGCCGTCGCCACCGCCGAGAACGGCCGTGACGGCCGCGTCTCGTCGGACGACGGCAACCTCGACGTCGTCGTCAACCCGCCGAAGGCCATGGGCGGAAGCGGCGCGGGCACCAACCCGGAGCAGCTCTTCGCGGCCGGCTACAGCGCCTGCTTCCAGGGCGCGCTGGGCGTGGTGGCCCGCCAGGAGAAGGCGGACATCACCGGCTCCACGGTGACCGCCGAGGTCTCCATCGGCAAGACGGCCGAGGGCGGCTTCGGCCTGGAGGTGGCGATCAGCGCCACCATCCCGAACGTCGACAAGGCCACCGCGCAGTCGCTCGTCGAGAAGGCCCACCAGGTGTGCCCGTACTCGAACGCCACTCGCGGAAACATCAAGGTCGAGCTGTCGGTCGCCTGACCGCCCGCCCACCCGCAACGGCCGAGGGCCGCACCCCGCGAGGGGGTGCGGCCTGAGGGGGTGCGACAACCACCCGCCCGACGGCGCCCCTTCGCCACCAGTACGCTGACGTCATGCGTGATCTAGGGGCGGGCTTCGGCTACTTGATAAAGGGACAGCGCTGGGTCGGCCGGCACGGACGCTGGTTCGGCTTCGGACTGCTGCCCGGACTCGTCACTCTCGTCCTGTACGCGGGCGCCCTGGTCGGCCTCGGCTACGGCGCCGACAACCTGGTGGACTGGGCGACCCCGTTCGCCGACGACTGGTCCTCGCCCTGGCTCGGCCTGCTCCGCAACACCCTGACCGTGCTGGTCTTCGGCCTCGGACTCTTCCTCGCCGTGATCACCTTCACCGCCGTGACCCTGCTGGTCGGCCAGCCCTTCTACGAATCGCTCTCCGAGCAGGTCGACCGCACCGAGGGCGGGGCGGTCCCCGAGTCCGGGCTGCCGCTCTGGCGGGAGCTGTGGATCTCCGCCCGCGACAGCGTCCGCATCCTGGTGCGGGTGGGGCTCTACTCGCTGTTGCTCTTCGCCCTCGGGTTCGTCCCGGTGATCGGCCAGACCGTCGTCCCCGTGATCGGCTTCTGCGTCACCGGATACTTCCTCGCCGAGGAACTCACCGCCGTCGCGCTCCAGCGCCGCGGCATGGCGCTGAAGGACCGGCTCGCCCTGCTGCGCGGCCGCCGCATGCTGACCCTCGGCTTCGGCGTGCCGCTGGGGCTCGCCTTCCTGGTCCCGTTCGTCGCCGTGTTCCTGATGCCGGGTGCCGTCGCCGGAGCGACTCTGCTGGCACGCGACCTGGTGCCGTCGGACGAGGACGGGGACGGGGACGGGGACGGGGACGACGGGGTCCAGGACGACGCCCCAGCCCCGTACACCCTCGACAAGGACTGAGGCCCGAGGAGATCATCCGCCCATGACCGAGCTCATCGCCGTCGCAGTCATCACCGTCCTGGCCGTCATCAGTCCGGGCGCGGACTTCGCGATGGTCATCCGCAACAGCTATCTCTACGGCCGCACGACGGGCCTCATGGCCGCCGCCGGGGTCGCTGCGGGTGTACTCGTCCACGTCACGTACACGATGCTCGGCGTCGGGCTGCTGATCGCCTCGTCCACCGCCCTGTTCACCGCGATCAAGCTGGTCGGCGCCGCCTATCTCGTCTACATCGGGCTGCGCACCTTCTTCGCCCGCGGCGATCTCGACGTCGACCTGGACTCCAAGCCGCAGCTGACGCGGTTCGGGGCCCTGCGCACCGGTTTCCTCACCAACGCGCTGAACCCCAAGACCACGCTCTTCGTCGTGTCGACCTTCACGCAGGTCGTCGGGCCCGGAACCAGCGTGTGGCAGCAGGCCGGCTACGGGCTGTTCATGTCCGCCGCCCACTTCGGCTGGTTCGCCCTGGTCGCGCTGTTCTTCTCGAACTCGCGCCTGCGCACCTCGATGCTGAAGTGGCAGAAGGCCCTCAACCGGGGCATCGGGTCGGTGCTCGTCGGACTGGGCGTCACCCTGGGCCTGGCCCGCTGAGCGACGCCCCGCCGGACCCGGGTCAGCCGGTGTGCACCTCCAGCGCCGACCTGACCGCCGACTCCAGCGCCCCCTCGATCCAGGCCGGCTTGATCGAGGTGTGGTCGCCGGCGAAGTGCAGCGGTCCCTCCACCGAGCGCACATCGGCGAAGAGTTCGGTGTGCTGGCCCGGCAGCAGCACCGACGCCTCGCCGTACGCGTACGGATCGCGCATCCACGACTGGGTGGCGCCGACGCCCGTGTAGAACACCTCGACGCGCTGCCCGTACACGTCCTGCACCCCGCCCAGGGCGTGCGGGTAGCGCTCGTCGTCGTCGAGCGAGTCCCACTTCAGCGCGTCGTCGGCCCAGCTGTACGAGGCGAGGACGACGCCGCCCGCGCTGCCCTCGACCGGGTGCGAGGGCTGGAACATGAAGCGGTTGGGGTTGTCGGTGACCGATCCGCCGCCGATGACGTGCGCCGCCTCGGGCTGGTTGCGGGCGGTGGCCCGGTACGCGGCGTAGTGCACCCGCTGGTTGGGCGGGAGATGGCCGGGCGGTACGGAGGGGTGGGCGCCCAGCAGTGAACCGTCGGCCGGAGCCTTGCCCAGCCGGTAGGCGTCGTACAGGCCGGGCTTGATCTTCTCCAGCTCGGTCTTCCACTCCTTCTCCTCGAACTCCCACCAGCGGCGGCTGAATTCGAGCAGCACCTTGGTCGCCGCGTCGTAGTGGATCTCGGTGATCGCGCGCCGCTTGCCGTACGAGAGCGGGGGTGTGACGGGGATGTGGCGCAGCCCGGAGAACGGGACGGTGATGATCGCCCGGTCGCCGGTGAACTTCTGGCGCACCAGCGGCCTGCCGTCGCGGCCCTCGGAGATGGTCTCCACCTCGACGCCGTCGGGGCCGTGACTGATCCTGGTGGCCCGGCGGTCCAGCCGCACCAGGTCCTTGACCCGCTTGTACATCGCGTCGGCGAGGACGCCCGTGCCGCCCGGCAGCTCGAAGAACGCGGTGTCCGGGCTGATCAGGGAGGCCCCGATGAAGCTGTGCACAAAGGCGAGATGGAGCCGGGAGGTGAGGTTCTCGACCGTGCCGATGAGGTCGATGGTGCGCTCGTCGAGCTTGGCCGCCTCGGTCAGGAAGCGGAACATCGACCAGTGCCCGTACCTCTGGATCACCCGGGCCCAGCCCTCGACGAGCTCCCGGCCCTCCTTGCCCTCGAACTCCGCGCGCACGGGCTTGAAGGCGTCGCGCACGATCGACGCGGCGGTCCTGTTCTCGAACTCGGCCGGTACCCCGAACGAGCGGTTGATCGGCTGGGGCTTGACCGCGTAGTCGGACTTGCGCATCCGGACGCCGTTGACGTGGATCCAGGTGTGGTTGACGGGCTTGCCCTCGGCGTCGACGTCCACCAGGTAGAAGGGGCGGCGCTTCAGGTCGAAGCTGTCCATGAGGCCGGTGACCAGCGGGTGGCTGTCGGGGATACGCATCGCGCCGGCCTCGGCGTTCTGCCTCGGGTCGGCGAACGGCGCCTTCGCGTTCTCGTGACCGCCCTTGCGGAAGGTCTTGATCCGGCCGCCGACGCGGTTGCCGTTGGCCTCGATGACGGTGACGGTGTGCCCGGCGCCGCGGAGCAGATGGGCGGCGGTGAGCCCGGCCGGCCCGGCGCCGACGATCAGCACCTTCTTGGGGGACTTGCGGCTGCGCGGCAGGCCCTTGGACAGCAGGATGTCGCGATAGAGGGGGATCAGCGGCTGGTCGTGCTCGTCGCGTACGAGGATGGCGCGGGCGACGTTCAGGCAGGCGTCCCAGTCCGAGCCGGTGGCCGCGGGGGCGAGTGCGGCTGTGGACGCGGCGGTTTCGGCGGCGCCGGGCGCGGTGGCGCTCGCGGTGCCGGAAGCGGCGGTGACGGCCAACGCCGCGGCACCGGCGGTGGCGCTCGTGATCAGGGCACGGCGGGAGGGCTGGCCGGAGGATGATCCGGCGGGCTTGGAAGTCATGCGGCAACCCTGGGGCGCGCCGGAGGGTGGTCCACGCCCGGACGCGCGTAGACCATCCCGAAATCACCCGCAGGGGCGTTCATTGATCAAGTTCCGCCCTGCGTCGCAGCAGGTCATGTCATGATTGGCGGTTCTTCAAATCCCTTGGTCCGGCGCATGGTTGAGGCTTCCCGGAGCACTCGGTCCGGCTCACGGCCGGGGGTTCTCCGGCGCCCCGGACCCGGCCGGCCGCAACAGTGCCAGGAAGTCGCCGAACGCGGCGGGCATGTCCACCGAATCCGGGTCCAGCAGCCACTGGTACTGGAGCCCGTCCAGCACCGCGACGAGCAGCGGCGCCGCGCGCTCCGGGGTCAGCCCGCCCGGCAGCCGGTCGCCGTACTCCGCGCGCAGTATCGCCGCCATGCTCGACCGGACCTGGGTGTAGCGGCGGGTGAAGAACTCCCGCGCGGGATGGCCCTCCGTCACGCTCTCGCCGAGCAGCGCCGAGAACGTCTGGACGATGCCGGGCCGCATCGCGTTGTACTCCACCAGTGAGGCCAGCAACTCGATCCGCCATACGCCGTCGCTCCTGGTGCCGCCCCCGGTGTCCCATTGGTCGCGCTCCTCCAGCACGGCGACGAGCAGCGCCTCCTTGGTCGGGAAGTAGTGCAGCAGCCCCTGCTGGCTGAGGCCGACCCGCTCGGCGACGGCGCTCAGCGAGGCGCCGCGGTAGCCGCGCTCGGCGATCACTTCGAGCGTGGCCCGGACGATCTCCGCCCGGCGCTCCGTACTTCTGCCCCGCACCATCTCCCCGGCCCCTTCCGGCGCTTCATCGGTCCCGCACTGGGGACCGTACGTCATCCCCAAAAATCACAGACGGATAACGAAACCTACTGCTCTACCTGTGATGGGGTCAGTATGGAGGCATTCAGTCCAGAATCCGACGAGGAGGAACGGCCGTGGCAGACGCGTCCACACCCACCAACCCCGATGCGGCCCGCGAGGCCGTGGTCGACGCGGCGCTCGCAGCGCTGGGGCTCGACGACAAGGCCCGGCTGCTGGCCGGCCAGGACATGTGGTCGCTGCCCGCGCTCCCCGCCGTCGGGCTGGGCTCCCTGGTGATGTCCGACGGGCCGATCGGGGTCCGGGGCGTGGCCTGGAGCGCCGACGACCCGTCCGTCGCGCTGCCCTCGCCCACCGCCCTGGCCGCGACCTGGGACCCGGCGCTGGCCCGCCGGGCCGGCCGGCTGCTGGCCCAGGAGGCCCACCGCAAAGGGGTGCACGTCCTCCTCGCCCCGACCGTGAACCTCCACCGGTCCCCGCTCGGCGGGCGCCACTTCGAGACGTACAGCGAGGACCCGTACCTCACCGGCGAGATCGGCACCGGCTATGTCCTCGGGGTGCAGGACGGCGGGGTCGGCACGACCGTCAAGCACTTCGTCGCCAACGACGCCGAGACGGACCGCTTCACCGTCGACAACATCCTCGCCCCGCGCACCCTGCGCGAGATCTACCTCGCCCCGTTCGAGCGGATCGTCAAGAACGCCCACCCCTGGGGCATCATGGCCGCCTACAACCGGGTCAACGGCTCCACCATGACCGAACACCGCTACCTGCAGAACGCGGTGCTGCGCGGCGAATGGGGCTTCGACGGCTACATCGTCTCCGACTGGCTGGCCGCCCGCTCCACCGTCGCCGCCGTGGGCGGCGGCCTCGACGTCGCGATGCCAGGCCCGAAGACGGTGTACGGCAAGGCGCTCGCCGACGCCGTGCGGGCCGGTGAGGTCGAGGAGTCCGTCGTCGACGGCGCCGTACGCAATGTGCTGCGGCTGGCCGCCCGCGTCGGCATCCTGGACGGCGCCCCGCCCGTCGTCGCCGAGGCCGCCCGCCCCGAAGCCGTCGACGGCGAGGCGCTGGCCCGCGAGATCGCCCGCCGCTCCTTCGTCCTCGTACGCAATGAACGCGCCGCCCTCCCGATCGACCCGGCGGCCGTCCGCAAGGTCGCGGTCAGCGGCGCCCTCGCCCGGGACGCCCGGGTCCTCGGCGGCGGCTCCGCCCAGGTCTTCCCGCACCACATCGTCTCCCCGCTCGACGGCCTGATCGCCGCCCTCCCCGAGGGCGTCGTCGACTACCGCGTCGGCGCCGACCCGAACACCGAACTCACCCCCGCCGAGAAGGGCTTCGAGTTCAGGGCCGTCTGCTACGACGAGGCCGGCACCGTCATCGGCACCGCACCGCTGCGCGGCGGCACCGTCCAGTGGATCGGCGACGACCTCCCCGAGGGCGTCACCCGCGCCACGCTGCACACCGTCGAGATCACCGGCACCTTCGTCCCGCGCGAGAGCGGCGAGCACGTCTTCGGCACCCGGGGCACCGGCGCGCTGACCCTCACCGTCGCGGGCGAGACCCTGTACGACGAGGTCCACCGGGTCACCGGGTCCGCCGACCCCGGCGAGGCGTTCTTCGGCAACCCGCTGGAGCGCGGCCGGATCACCCTCACCGCGGGCGAACCCGTCGAGGTCTCGCTGCGGCAGGTCCCCGAGACCCTGGGCGACGACCAGCCGGTCCTCGGCGTCTCGTTCTCGCTCTGCCACCTCGGCCCGCGCCGCGACCCGCGGGAGCTGATCGCGGAGGCCGTCGAGGCGGCCCGTGCCGCGGACACCGCGATCGTGGTCGTCGGCACCACCGAACGCGTCGAGTCCGAGGGCTTCGACCGCACCGACCTGAAGCTCCCCGGCCACCAGGACGACCTGGTCAGGGCCATCGCCGCCGCCAATCCGGACACCGTCGTGATCGTCAACTCCGGCTCCCCGGTGGAGCTTCCGTGGCGCGACGAGGTCGCCGCGGTGCTGCTCGGCTGGTTCCCCGGCCAGGAGGCCGGCCACGCGCTCGCCGACGTCCTGCTCGGCACGGACGAACCGGGCGGGCGCCTCCCCACCACCTGGCCGGCCACGCTCGCCGACGTCCCGGTCTCGAACACCGTCCCCACCGACGGCGAACTCCACTACGACGAGGGCGTCTTCGTCGGCTACCGGGCCTGGGAGAAGGCCGGAACCGCGCCCGCCTACCCCTTCGGACACGGACTCGGCTACACCACCTGGGAGTACGAGAGCCTGGAGACCGGACCGGACCGTGCCACCGTCCGCGTCCGCAACACCGGCACCCGGCCCGGCGCCGAGACGGTCCAGATCTACCTGGCGCCCCGGGACGAAACCGCCGACCGCCCCGCCCGCCGGCTGGCCGGCTTCGCACGGGTCGAGGCGGCACCCGGCGAGAGCGCCGAGGCGCTGATCGTGCTGGACCGGCGCGCCTACGAGATCTGGGACGAGGAGGCGTACGGCTGGGTCCTCGTCCCCGGCAGGTACGAGGTGCAGGCGGCCCATTCGCTCGGCGACGTACGCCGGACGGCCACCCTGGACATCAAGGAATAGCGGCCGGCCGGCAGGGGAGCGGGGCGCCGGCCCCGCTCCCCTGCCGGCGAATTCCAGCGGCGGCGCCCCGCCCCTGCCACGCCCCGTCAGCGCACCGAGAACCCGTACACGGTCGTCGAGACGAACTCCTCGCCCGGCCGCAGCACCGTGCTCGGGAACTCGGGCCGGTTCGGGGAGTCGGGGAAGTGCTGGGTCTCCAGCGCGATCCCGGCGCACGGCCCGAACGGCCGCCCGTCGAAGTGGTCCGCCGTGTACAGCTGGAGCCCCGGCTCCGTCGTCGTCACGCTCAGCACGCGCCCCGAGGCCGCGTCGTACAGCTCGGCCGCCGGACCCGCGCCCGCCCCGTCCAGCACGAAGTTGTGGTCGTAGCCCGCGCCGACCGGGCGCGGCTCACGGAAGTCGAACCGGGTCCCGTCCACCGGCAGGAACTCGCCCGTGGGCAGCGATTCGTCGTCCGCCGGGGTGATCCGCCCGGCCGCGATCCGCAGCGTCTGCCCGAGCGCGCTGCCGCTGCCGGCGCCCGCGAGGTTCCAGTACGTGTGGTTCGTCGGGTTCAGCACCGTCGGGGCGTCGGTGCTCGCCCGGTACGTGATCCGCAGCGCCCCGCCCTCGTCCAGGGTGTAGGCCGCCGACACCGACAGACGGCCCGGGAAGCCCTCCTCGCCGTCCTCGGAGACCAGCGACAGCTCGACACCGTCCGCCACCTCCCGCGCCCGCCACACGCGCTTGTCGAAGCCCACCGCCCCGCCGTGCACCTGGTTGCGGCCCTCGTTGGCCGTCAGCCGGTGCGTGTGCCCGTCCAGCTCGAAACGGGCCCCGCCGATCCGGTTCGCGTACCGCCCGACCAGCGCGCCGAAGTACGGACCGGTGAACTCCTGGTACCCGGCGAGATCCGGCAGCCCGAGCGCGATCTCCGCCCGCGCCCCGTCCCGGTCCGGCACCTCGACCGACTGCACGACGCCGCCGTACGTCAGCACCCGCACCCGCGTGCCGTTCCGCTCCAGCGTCCAGCGGTCCACCCGGGTGCCGTCCGCGAGGGTGCCGAACTCTTCCGTACGCATCGCCGTGCCCGGACCAGTGACCATGATCACGAAGCCTACGCGGGGGGCCGGGCCGCGGTGACATTGCGGTAGGCGATCTCCGCCAGCCGCGCCTGCCCGTCGCGCCCCGGATGGAACCAGTCCCACTGGCTGAGCTGCTTGCCGGTGAACGGGTAGTCGAAGACCGCCCCGCCGTCGTACCGGCAGCGCAGGTCCTTCGCACAGACCTCATGGAGCACCTTGTTGTACGCCACGACCCGCTCCTGCACCGAGGCGCGCCGGGCCATCGCGGGCGCGCGCATGTCGTCCGCGTCGCCCAGCATCGACCGGCAGATCCCCAGCTTCCAGATCTGCTTGCCCAGCGGGTTGCCGCGCCCCTTCTCCCAGAGCCGCTTGAGATCCGGCACGCTCGACACGTACACCTGCGCCTTGGGCGCCCCGGCCCGCAGCTGACGCATCGACGCCTCGAACGAGGCACGGAAATCAGCCACCGGCGTCATGTACCGGGCCGAGTCCCGGCAGGCGTCGTTGGCGCCGATCATCACCGTCACCAGATCCGGCCTCTCCTTCGCGGCCGACGCCATCTGCTCCGGCAACTGTGCGATCCGGGCACCCGTCTCGGCGTGGTTCCAGCTGCGCGAGGCGGCCCCCGACGCGCCCAGCAGCCGTACGGCGAGGCTGCGCACCCCGCTGTCGGTGCCGGTCGCCCAGGAGACCTCCGGGCAGTCCGCCAGCACCGAACAGGCGTCGAAACCGCGGGTGATGGAGTCGCCGACCGCGGCCACCGAACCCGGCTCGCGGTCCCAGACCGGACCGGGCCTGGGAGAAGGCTGCGCGGCCGCCCCCTTCGTCGTCCCCGGCCGGTCGGAGTCACAGCCCGTCAGAACGGCCGTGCCGAGGACCGAGACCGCCGCCAGGACGACGGCCGAGGTACGCGAACGGCGGCGGGCGGAACGATCCTGCATCCCTTGGTCCCCTCGGTTATGCCCCCGGCAACCCCTGGTGGCACCGGTCGGAAGGCCCGGCCGCTCCAGCGAGTGAAAGCTGAACGAATGATGGGCCCGGGACCGACCGTACGTCACACCTGGGCCCCCGCAGCGCGGTAGCTTTTCCTCGTCGAACCAGCGGCGTTTTCCCCCACCCGGCTCCACTCGGGTGGCTTTCAGGAAATCACATCACGTCACATACTGTCCCTTTTCAGGAGTTTCACCCCGATGCTGTTTACTGATGACAACCTCGGGTTCCGGCCGAGAAGAGACGGTACGGTCGCGATGCAGCTGGGGAAGGCGAACCTCGTCCCACACTGGAGGTCCCGGTGACGACACGTGGAGTTCTGTACGTTCACTCCGCACCGCGCGCGCTCTGTCCCCATGTCGAATGGGCGGTGGGCGGCGTCCTCGGTGTGCGGGTCCAGCTCGACTGGATCAGACAGCCCGCCGCGCCCGGCACCTGGCGCTCCGAGTTCTCCTGGCAGGCCCGCGCCGGTACGGCGTCCAAGCTCGCCTCCTCGCTGCGGGGCTGGGACCTGCTGCGCTTCGAGGTGACGGCGGAGCCGAGCCCCACGTCGGAGGGCGAGCGCTACAGCTCCACGCCCGGCCTCGGCATCTTCCACGCCGTCACCGGCATGCACGGCGACATCCTGGTCCCCGAGGACCGGCTGCGGGCCGCGCTGGCAAGGTCCTCGCGGGGCGAGAGCGAGCTGGAGGCCGAGATCGCGAAACTGCTCGGCAAGCCCTGGGACGACGAACTGGAGTCCTTCCGCCATGCGGGCGAGGGCGCGCCGGTGCGGTGGCTCCACCAGGTGGTGTGACGCTGCCTGCGGCGCGCCTGCCGTCCTGCCTGTGACTCCCCTTCCCGCGAGCGACGGGAGCAAAAAAACAGCCCCTCCGGCGATTGAGGAGCGGGGTCCGGGGCGGAGCCCCGGGGGGGGGGGGGGGCCCCCCCCCCCCCCCCCCCAAAAACCCGGGGGGGTGTTTTTGGAGGGGAAGACCGGCGGCACCCCCCCGCCCAAAGGGGAAGAGGCGGGTGGGGGGAGAGTTTTTTATAACG